>JAKAUD010000005.1 GCA_021827885.1 Thermoplasmata archaeon
TGGACACAATCACCTCTACTCTATCCCTTCTTGAAAAGGAAGGAATAAAGCAAGTGAAGTGGTTGAAGCAGGAAGCCCACGTTCTTTAGACGTGGGAGGATGTCACATTTTATTATTTCGACTATCACGCTTATATACAGCTTGATGAATATAAAAGTGGTTATGTTAACTGGTTAAAATGCGACTTCTTGACATCATCCTGCATATAAGTAAATTAGAATCAATGTGTAAACTGCTTATAACCGCCATTGGTGATGAGTTAAGTTTAAAATATTACCAGTTTATATCTACTTATGTCGAAGAAATATTCGTCTAACATCAAACTTTTAACAGTACCCGTAATTTTTGTGGTGGTGTTGATGTTGCTTGTGTCGTTTGCCCCCCAGCAAAGTAATTTGCCGCATTCATCTGCCAATGCTTCTCAGAGTAGCGCACAATATTCCTCAGTCCATCCTCTGACAAGCCCGCCGACATATTATGTTAACTTTACCGAGTCCGGGTTCTCGAATTCCAGTGTTAATGTTGCCCAGGGATGGAATTGGTACATCTCTGGAGGATTAGGCTTTAATCAATCAACAGGAACAACGAATTCATTCCAGGTTCAGAATGGGACATATTCATTTTCTGTTGGTTATTCTTCTGGTTCTTTCACATACTCAATGAATCCCTCAAGCGGAACTGTGTATGTCAATGGTAATACAAAGGGAATAACGATAGACATATCTTTTTCAAATACAACTGTTCCAACACTACCGCCCGCTCCCACTTATGATGCAAATTTTACGGTTACAAATCTTCCCAGCATGATGCCAAATGTCACATGGATTTATTACGTGACAGTAAATGGTGAGGGCACAAAATCAGGGTATTCCGATACTCTATCAACATCTGGCACGAACATCAGTTTCACTGGATTGCAAGCGGGAAATTATGATTTCACTATCTTTAACACTCCGTTTGGAACATCCCTCTCTCCTAACAGCGGTTCTCTAACCATCAACCAGAATACAACCGTGGATCTCCAGTTCACGCTACAGAAAGATTACAACGTGAGATTTGATTCTTCAGGATTGACCTCAACCCAATCCTTCAAAGTCTGTATATACACAGGAAATCCATATAATCCCTATTTTTCGTCGCCTCTTGAAAGCAATACATCATATCCATCAATGAGTTATGTTGGATTCAATCTCCCATATGGAACGTATTATTTCACTGTTTCAGATTCCTCGAACGGTCTATCTCCAACTCCTTCATATGGAACTATTGCAGTTAATGGCAAAAATGTTGCAGTCAACATTGTATTCTCAATACCGACTTCACAATCTTCCTATTCGGTAACTTTCAATGTCACAAACATTCCTTCGACACTTTCAAATTATAATTTTGAATTTGGTGTCGACATCTATAGCAATGGCTATCAGAATAATCAAAACTACGGATCAACTATTTCTTTCTCGGTCTTGAATGGAACTTATTCCTTTAATACCTATTTAATGAACACACCCCTAACAATTTCAGCAGGGTTATCGCCAGGCAATGGACAATTTCTGGTTCAGGGGAAAAATGTTTTGATTAACCTGACGCTTCTTCCGCCTGAACCTTTGTACAAAGTGAAATTTGTTGAGTCAGGAATTCCGTCTGGAAAGATTTTTGGAGCCGGTATCATTGGAAATGTAAATGAAACAACAGTCTCATCAACTAGTAATTATGTAGGATTCACTCTTCCCAACGGTAGCTATAATTATAATATTCTCGGAGTCAATGGCATGGGTAATGATCCTTCTGGAGGCGAATTGATTGTGAATGGTGGATCTGTCACGATTCCAGTCTCTTTCTACCCTGCGTACTACATGAATTTTACCCTGCCAAATCTTCCATCAAATATACCAAATACTGGATTCGAATGGTGCTTGAAACTTGTGAATGATGTAAATGGAAATAGCCAAATGGAGCGCTCATACTCGAATAAAATTTCATTCTCCACAATGCAGAATGACCCTTATTCATATTCCGCTGCCTCCTACGGATCATACACAATTTCTAACCCATCAGGCTCCGTGATTTTGAATGGCTCTAATGTGAATGTCAATATGAATATTTCAACCCAGAAGTCTTATACAGCAATATTCACAGAAAAAGGGTTGAGCTCCGGAACTCAATGGGGAGTTGTAATAAATGACGGATTCGAATATTCACCCGGTGAGATTTATAAATTATCCTATTCCCCTAATCGAGTCAGTGCGCCCATGACATATACAAGCACCCTGGCCAACGGAACGTATTCATTGCAGGGTTTCGTGTGGACTTCAGGTCAAATGGTATTCACCTCGCCTTTCTCGGTGACGATCAATGGAAAGATCAGTAATAATACAGTTACCTTTACAAACTCGACATCCCCATCCGGTTCCAGTTCAAATTCAGGAGCTTTAGTTGACACTGCTGCTGGCATTGGCGCAGGAGTAGCCGTGGGAGTTGGTGCCTTATACGCGTATACGTACTTCAGGAAGAGGCCACCTGCAGTGTCACCAAAAACCAATTAAATTTTTTACAAATTTTTATTTATTTTATTTTTTGTATTTTTTTGTGATTAAGCTTTGTTTATAAAAGAACAGAGTTCCGCCGCTCCAAAAAGCCATTGATAACAAAATATATGTTCAACGCATAGTTTCATGCTTAGTGGAAAAAATGAAAGGGGAGATAATTAGAACTGATGGGCGTACAATTACTGAAACGGATCTGGTGTTTTTTTCGTATTTCAGCGGCGACTGGACATTCCTGCATACAGATGCCGTGCTTGCTGAAAAAAGTTCATTCAAATCCAGAATAACGCACGGCTACCTGACCCTTTCCGTGTCACTTGGGCTTGTTGTGAGGAAAACAGGCATCGATTCCGAGAGGTTTGTGGCATTGAGAAGTATAAGAAATGTTTCCTTCTTTCTTCCCGTAAGGATAGGCGATACCCTTCACGTTGATTTCACTGTGGAGAGGGTTGAGAAGGAAGGCAACAGGATTGAGGCGATAATTATAGGAAAAACTATTAACCAGAGAAAAGAAGTGGTAATGTCGTTTGAAACAATTCACCTGGAAAATAAACCGGCAGGAGACTCAGCCAAATAGGATGAATCGAAACTCTAAGGTGAGTAATCCCGCCCGAACAATTTCCTGGCTATTATGAGCTTCTGTATGTCAGGGGTTCCATCACCAATTAGGAAGCCTCGTGCACCCCTGAATCTCCTCTCCAGCGCTGATGTCTTCACATAACCAAGGGCACCAAAGGTCTGCATGGCATGGCTTACTGCCTCGAATGCCACCTCGCACCCGTGCCACTTGACCGAAGCGCATTCTGCGCTGTTATCCATCCCACTATCCTGCATTGCAAGAGCCTTATACGCAAGCAACCTGACCGATTCCAGCCTTGACCAATCCTCTGCGAGCCTGAATGAAACTGCCTGGTGTTTTGAGATTGGCTCGCCGAATGTTTTTCTTGTTTTTGCATATTCTATGGCATCGGAAAGGCTTGCTTCTGCCATTCCTATTGTGTAAAGACCAACATGCACCCTCTGGGTGTTGAGAATCCTCATCAGTGTCTGGAAACCACCATTTTCCTTTCCAGCTAAGTTTCCCTTAGGAACCGATACATCATTCAACCTTATTCCTCCGAAGTCACCCTTGAATACTGATGCCATGCTTTCCATATCATATGGCTCAACACCATTCTCCTTAGCATCGACGGCCAGCAGGCTGATTCCCCTGTGCCTCTGGTTCCAGTCCAGTTGCATTGTCCTCACAGAAAGTATGTGAAGATCCGCTATTCCCGGGCTGCTTACAAATGATTTCTCCCCGTTGACCTTGTAGACATTTCCATCCTGTGTGGCGGTTGTGCTGATGGATGCAGAATCTGAACCCTGGCCCGGTTCCGTAAAGCCGCCACATATCACCAGATCCCCTTTCAGGTATCTGTCAAGATAACGTTCCCTGGTATCCTGATCACTGATCAACGCGAGAAGCTTTGCAAAGTGCATGGTGAGGAATGCCGGCACAGGAACCTCATACTTGCCCATCACTTCCGAAATAAGCCCGAGCGTCAATTCATCAATGGCATTGCCCCCTGATGCAATCACTGTGCCAAGAACTAGTTCCGACAGATCCTTCATCAGTTTTCTCGGAAAAATCCTGTCCTTAATCCATCCATCATACGCAGGGGAAACGTTCCTCCTGCAATATTCCTCCAGCATCCCTGTGATAATTTTCTGTTCATCGCTTAATTCCCCATCAATTTTCATTGCTTAATCAACCTCCTCATTTTCCAGTCCATGCTGGTTTTCTCTTATGGATAAATGCATCCTGGCCTTCAGCAAAATCCTTTGTTTGTGAAAGGCGGGCCAGCGCATCTGTGCCGAGAGAAACATTTGGTGAAAATACTGATCTAACCGAATTCATTGCAGCCTTTATCTCCCTTATGGATAGGGGAGACATCTTTGAAATCTTCCCGGCGAATTCAGCGGCAACAATAAAAAGCTGTTCAGCGGGAACTGCCACGTCAACAATGCCAATTTCCATCGCATCCTTTGCGGGAATCCATTCTCCTGTTAGTGCATATCTGGCCAATTTCCTGCTGATAAGTGCCATTCCCAATGTTGTGCCGATGGGAGGAATGGCGCCTATAAGCCCTTCCGGAAGTGAAAACACTGCATCTTCTGCCGCAATGACAATGTCAAACATCATGTTGAGTTCGCATCCTCCTCCGAAAGCAAACCCGTTCACTGCAGAAATTATTGGCTTGGGATACCGCTCCAACAGTTCCATAAGAGGAGTGGCATAGTTCCTGACCCAGCTGTCAACATCCTGCTTGCTCTTCCAACCCTTCATCATCTCAATGTCGTCTCCCGCACAGAATGCCCTGCCTTTGGCGTTTATTATGATTGATCTGATTGCATCATCCTCCCCTGCACTCTCCAGTGCCAACCTGATGCCTTCCCATTCATCCTCATTGAGGGCATTGAGTTTTTCAGGCCTGTTCAACGTTATAACCGCATAATTTTGCTGTTTCCTGAAGATAACTGAACCGAAATTTGTCGTTTCAGCATCCCATTTCCTGAATCCTTTGCCATTCTCCATCCCAAGTTTTCCATCCTCTACCATTTCCAGAAGAAGGCTATTAGGTTCGTATCGGGAGAGGCCGGTTGTAGCGTGCAAATGCTTCAGCATATCAACAACATTGTTGATTCCAAACCTGTCAGCCATCGCAAGAGGCCCCTCTGGCCAGTTCATGGCCTTTATCATTGATTTTTCAATGTCCTCTGCCGTAGCCACCTCATTCTTCAGGATCCATGCTGCCTCGTTGATGGCAGTTGACAGCAATCTCAGCGGATTAACTGAATACATTTCCTGTGTTGGAATCACCATGTGCCTGTAATAACCTCCTCCAGCTGGATAACTGTAGAATCCTTCACCAGCTTTTATCCCTATCTTCCCAGACTTTACCTTGCCTTCAAGAATTTTTGATGAAGCGGTATCAAAACCCCGATCTCTCAATTCACGGTTAGCATTAAAAACAATATCAATTCCCACGAAATCAAGTAGCTCGAAGATCCCCATAGGAAAGTTAAGCCTGAACCTGACCATGGAATCCATGTCTTCAATGCTGCTGCCCTCTTCGTGCATTGCAAGTGCCTCTGTAATAATCCTGTCGTTTATCCTGTTTATCAGGAATCCGGCCACGTCCTTCTTTACCACGACAAAATCCTTTTTCAGCCTCGTGGCAAGACCCTTTATCTCATTCAATGTGGATTCCTGCGTGTTATTGCCCATTATGATCTCCACTATGGGCATTATTATGGGAGGATTTGAAAAATGAAGCCCTATGAATGATTCGGGACGTCCGCTCACAGATGCCAGTTCAGATATGGGAATCGTGGATGTATTGGATGATATGATGCACCCCGGCTTGAGAATGTGGGAAAGATCCTTGAGAAGCCCTGCCTTTACCGTAAAGTCCTCCTTTACTGCCTCAATAATGCAATCCACCTGTGAAAGATCATTAAGATCAATACTGGTTCTTATTCGTGAAGCTACCTTTTCTGCACTTTCACTTATCAATTTCTTCCTGGCAAGGCTGTCCAAACTCCATGATATCTTTTTCCTTGCTGCCATAAGGAATTCGTCGCTGATATCCACAAGGCAAACCTCAAGGCCCGATATTGCGCAGACCTCAGCTATACCGTGTCCCATTGTTCCTGCTCCAATAACCCCTACACTATTTATCATGATTCTCTCCTTTTAGTTATCCATGCCACCTTTATCGTTTTTCCTTATGTCATCTCCATGTCACTGTAGGTTTCTAATGGCTCTAACCACGACAAAATCATTATGAATTCTTGCGATTTTAGGTATACATGGAGCTGATAGATTGTCGAACCTGTTATTCTGTTCTTCGGGACATCCTCTTTGCTGATTGATTAGTACTCCAATTATTTCTTCATCTTTTTACGGTATTTCCGAGTTTTGAAATGAAAGCACATGGCTTTGGTTAAGGAATGCTGCAGTGTTCATTGTAGATATTCATTCTAAAATATTGATTGAACGGGCTCGCCGGGATTTGAACCCGGGTCCTCGGCTTCGAAGGCCAACAGGATATCCTAACTACCCCACAAGCCCAAATCTGTATCCTTAGAATGATAATTAAGGTTAGTCTGAACTGACAATTCTTATGATTTGCTTTGGACCAATATCCTGCTTATAGCCAAGCGCAATTATATCGCCAACATAAACCTCAGTCGCCTGTCCTCTCAGAATTACGTTATATGACCTCCCCTCGTCCCCGGATATAGCCGTCCCATTTTTACTTCCAAGATCCTTTGCAAATATCCTTCCGCTATCATCTTTTTTCAATAAGATATGATGCCTGGAAACAAATGGATTATCTATGGAGACCTTGTTCTTTTCCACTTCCCCACAGGTTGACTTATTGCAATCGTGATTACGTCCAATGCCAATAGCCCCATTGATTGGGTATAAGTCATCGTTAATTTTTAGGAATATGCCGTTTTCGTTTACATCGTTTCGTGAAGTTGGTTTATTCCTTAATTCTTCAACCAATTCAAGAAGAGCCTCCTGAACACTTCCTATATCACCGATTCTCTTATCAGGGTCCTTCTCTGTGCATGACAAAATGATTTTCCTTGCAGTTGCGTTAAGAACCTTCCTCGAAACGTATTCATGGAGCTGATTCGTATCCTCAACCGGAATCTGTCCAGTCAGGATGAATAAATAACACATTCCAACAGAATAGATGTCTGAACGCGTGGAACTCTCACCATTCTCAAATTGCTCAGGTGCAGAGAATATCGGCGTTCCGATCTTGCTTCCCTTGAGCCTGATGACCTGGTCTTTCGATTGAAGTATTTCTGCTGAACTGAAATCTATTATTACAGGAGTACCTCCGTCCATCATTATGTTTTTGGGATTAAGATCCCTGTGGATAATCTTGAAATCGTGGAGGTATTTTACCCCATCACATACCTCCACCATTATCCTTGTACCCTCGATTAAATCTGGTGGATTGTTAAGGCAGAGGTCCATCAAGCTTGGCCCCGATATCTTTTCCATCACGTAATAATACATGTTGTCATCAGGACTCTCATCCATGAATGAAACAATATTTCTATTTACTATCCGCTTGAGTATTTTAGCCTCCTTTTTCAGCAATTCACTTCTGTTATCATCGGCATTTTTACCTTCATAAATGGACTGCTTTATTATGACTTTCTGCCCTGACTTGCTTGTTCCGTCATAAATAATACCCATTCCACCGTGGGCTATTACATCGTTTGCCAGGTAGCTGTCCTTATACCCGCTAAGGAAGAACCTGGTATGTCCATTGAGATGTTTATCATTGTCCAAGGAATATTTGCACCGTTCGGTTTCATAAAACGGCGTGCGTATTTAATTATTTCTGAATATGCAACCATGATCTTGAGGCACTTCCTCTGCTGAATTTGGATACAGTGCTTAACGTAATCATGGAAAGCCTTGCTGAATGTCGCAAATTTTATTTGCATGACCGGGTGTATTCCAAGAAATGACGAATTGGAAAAGAAGATTTGGATATTATTGCATTGAGGGTTTATGCCGTTTTCCCCTCAATTCTTAAGTGCACTTGCAATACCGTCAAGTATCAATTTTTTATGCTTCTGCGTTCCTGCCTCTTCCGCGGAATTCCTGTTATCAAATTTCTCCTCTATGAAAGATATGAATGAGTTCAGCAACAATTTATTCATTGGCGGAATTTTCTTATCGCCAAAGGTTTCTATCTCAGATCGAACCTCATCGAGTTTTGCCCTGTCTCCCATCTGGAGCGCTTTCATGCCCCAATAGACAAGATTTGGGTATTTTATTGCGCGATCCGGTTCCTTGATTTTTGATAGTTCGGATGAGAAGTTGTCAAAATCCCCCTTTACCAGATACACCAATGATGGAAATACGGAACTATGAGCCTTGTAGCCATTGTCGTTTATCTGTATCGCAGATTTTGATGCATTCAATGCAGATTCCAGTGCTTTATCGTATTCGTGGTAGAAAAGGTATCTTATTGTCATGAATATATAAATAGTCGGGATAAAGTCTTCCTCAAGCTCAAACTTGATGCTTATATTTTCGTCAGCCTCTTTTATCCTTTTGCCGCTTATGATTTCTTCCATTAAAAATTCAAAAAACTTGTTTATCCTTACCCTTTGTATATCGTTGGCTTCAATGGCTTTTTTCCCAGAAATTTGGAATTGGTCCTTGGCCTGCTTGAATTTAAGGTATTGAAGCAGGTGCAAACCGTAAAACCTGTAGAAAGAACATTCCAGGCTGGCATCTGAGACCAGTGATACAAGTTTTTCAGCTGTCGGGATATAGTTCTCCGATTCAGAGATTTCTCCTATGATGTCAAGCTGTTCTACCAGGTTGAACTCCGCATAGGCCCTTCCCCTTAGATCTGATGTGATGTAAGATATATCCACTATTTCCTTGAAATTCTTTATGGAACTCCGATAATCCCCCAGCATGCCATTTGTGATGGCAAGGTTATTCATGTTTTTCAGTGAGGAGAACCAGTTCTTTTTCCGTGTGTTAATCTCAAGTGCCTTCTTGAAATATGTCCCTGCTTCTTCAATCTTAAACGTATTGATTTTTATTATGCCCTTGATGTTGTAAGCTTCTGCGACCGTATCTTCAAAGTTGCCCTCTGTAGCAATTGCAATTGCTCTGTCAACGAGTTCGTCGGCTTTCTTATAATCGTTCTTCCTTATTTCTATGGTTGAATTCGCAATAAGAAGCTTTGCCTCATCCTCCTTCTTGAGGTTAATTCCAGAGAACAGGCTATTAATGATTTCTTCCGATTTTTTGTAATCTCCCCTGCCATTGTATATCGATGTGAGGAGTATGAATGGAGCCACCATTCCTGCATCCTTGAATTTTTCATCATTTAAAATCTCGGCAGCCTCCTTATAATGGGAGAGAAGATAAAGCGCATTTCCTTCTGAAAACCTTGCCTTAAGAATGTGTTCCTCATCCTTCAGGTATGGCTTAATCTTCAGAATGGCATCATATGCCTCCTGTGGATCATTTATTGAACTGTTGATCGAATCTAAGTTTTCTGCGAATATTCTAACGGCCTCTTCGGCGTTTCCATAGCTTAGGTTCATCAATATCCTGCTTGGAATTGAGAGTTTATTGACCAGTTCGGAGCCATTTAGCCGGGTAGAAAACTTGATCTTATCAGATGCCGTAATATAGCTGTCAAGCAGGGCATATAAAAAGCTGTTCTTAATGGAAAATGTCCCCTGATCATTCTTGATCAAATCCTTGGATTCCAGTAATGAAAGCGATTCGAGAATGATGCTTTCATCAGTGTTCAGAAGATAAGAGAGATCGTTAACGGCGAGCCTCACCTTTATCATTGCAAGCACCTTCAGGATACCCTGCGAATTCTTATCCAGTTCTGTTACCATGTTGTTATAATGGGATTCCAGCGAGGGCGGAATTGGAAAGAATCTTACCTTGATACTGTTCAACGACCCATCCGGATCAATAAACCCTTCGTCCTTATAATAAGCAAGGGTGTATGATAGAATGTTGAGATCACCATTTACGAGCCTCACAAGGTCCTTGACAAAGGCCTCCTCCAACTTATAGCCCTCTTCCTTGAGCATGGATTTAACGTCCTCCATCTCAGGTTTCTTCAAAGATATCAGGAAAATGTTAGGAAGCAATTTTGCTTCCTCGATGAACTTTTCAGCATTTGAACTGCTGCCCGATGTTTCCGTTACACCAATAAAGGTAAAACCAAGTTTACCGCTGAGCTTTGAAAAATACAGGAACATATCAAGGCTTTGCTGGCTCATTTTATGAAGATTTTCAAATATTATAATTGGATGATCTGCACCTGATAGAACGCGAGTCAACTCGTCTACGATTGTGTTTAGATCCCTTACCTTAGACTCCTGAGAAATTTGGTTGAGGATATCATTGAATGGATAAAAGCGGATAGTTTCGAATTCGGTAAAAATCTTGGTGGAATAATATTTAAGCCCCTTTTCCTCGAAATCTCTCATGAGCAGCTTGATCAATGGTCCCTTACCGGTTCCATCGTCTCCCATGATAATATATGTCATGCTTGGCTTTTCTGCGACTTCTGATTCCACCCTCTTGAAATATGCAACTGCGTTTGAAAAGGAAAGAGCTTTTTCCATATACCAAATAGGAAATCTTAATATTTAATGATTATTTTGAAAGTTGCGAAAAATTTCTGGTTTCACAATTGCATGACATCGGATGTGAATGCGAAAAACAACGTGTGCTGGTTCTTGTCGACGTTTGGCAGGAATTTCCCATGGCGGGTCGAATCATATCCTGACCATGGAATAATCCTAATAGCAATTGTGCTTTATCTTCTTCTGAAAGACTAAGTTGTGAAAAAATGGTTATCTTTAGCTTGTTGAACATAATCGGCTCCGTGGTTCTTCTATTCATGATGCTATTTTACATCCTGGAACAGAGATCCAACTCATACACACTGGCCTTTGGCTTTGCCTGTCTTGGTGCATCAGCGTATGGATGGATTGCCGGAACATGGCCCTTTGGAATAATTGAACTTGCTTGGGGTGCGTTTGCCTTCAACAAATGGTCGAAGAAAAGAAAAGTCAAGGAAACCCGTTGAAGTTGTGGAATATCCATTCTGTATGGATACCAGTGCGGGATACGAGGTGGATTTTAATGAGCAACCCAAAGGATGAACAATATTCCACCATTATTTCCATTATGTGATTAACATGGATGATTGTGGAACATTGAAATCCTCGATGCCAGTGATGAAGATAGATAACCGGGATTCCTATTGCGGAAAGCTGTGCCAACAACGCAATAATAATAACCAGAATGCCATTATAGAGTTATGAACGCAAAGAAAATCTTTGACTATGCGAGGGAGGCCGAAGCAATACTGATTGTAAATGGCGGGGAAAATAATCTTGACAAGAACTTCTTCTATTTAGCCGGAAAGGAAGGCGGCCTTTATGAGGGCTCTTTTATCCTGGCCAAACCTGATTCTGTAACCATCTTTACATCGGTCCTTGAAGAGGAGTCTGCAAGACGCACGGGAAACAACGTGGAAATCTTCCATACTCGCGATGAGTATGAAAATCTCATGAGGGTTGCCTTAAAGGACATTAATGTCGTGGGCCTTAATTATTCGTCTCTGAATCTTGAAATTTACAAGAACCTCCTGAAGATAATACCAGATAAGGAATTTGTTGATGTGTCAGTTTCCATATCAGAGGCAAGGCGCATAAAAACGCCTGAAGAATTGTCAAAGATAAGGGAGGCAGCCAAGATAGGCAGTGAGGCATTCGACCCTGCCATTGAGCATCTCAAGGAGGGCATTACTGAAAAGGAAGTTGCTGCCCATATAGTACATGAAATGATGAAAGGTGGTGCCTCCGGGCCATCCTTTGATACCATCGTCGCCTTTGGGGAGAATTCATCCATGCCCCATTATTCTCCAGGAAACAGGAAATTGAAGAAGGGAGATATTGTCCTTATTGATTATGGGGCACTTTATGAAGGCTACTGCTCAGACATAACGAGAACAATAAACTTCGGGAAAGCAAGCGAAAAAACAAAGGATATGTATTCAGTGGTTTACAGGGCACAATTTGAGAGCATGAAAGCAATACAGTCAAATGTAAACGGAAAGGATATAGATAAGATTGCACGTGACATCATTGATGCATCACCGTATAAGGACCGCTTTATACACTCCCTTGGCCACGGCGTGGGAATGGACGTTCATGATCATCCTGCCCTTGCACCCAACTATGATTTTCCACTTAAGAATAACATGGTTGTTACCGATGAACCTGGGGTCTATCTCACCGGCTATGGTGGAATAAGGATAGAGGATGACGTCATCGTTAAGGATAACGGTTTTGAAAAGATTTCAAAAGGAGCAACGCCTGAGATCCGTGAAATATGATCAATGCAGCCCCCTTGGATGAGAGATTTTCTGAGAAAAACATTAAAAATATTATTTCTTCCTTTACCAGGGAATGTGAACTGATAAGGAATAACACCAAGGAGTTCCTGAAATTGTCCATAGATCCAGATACCGTCAAGTTTGATCCATTGGATCAGTCGCTTCCACTCATATTGTGGTCCCTTGCGTATATAGATATAAATTCGTTCACGTCGAGAGTCATAAACACTTACAGGGACATTCTTGAATCAAGGCTTTCAAAGGAAACGATTGAAAGCGTTGAAAAGTATGCCTTCGAATATGGCATTAAATGCCTGTATAACCCGGATTATCAAATGTATATCATGAGCCCTGAGGTGTTTTCCATATATTCCAGAAGGGTCAGCGGAAGCAAATTCAGGCTGGTTAACCAGACATTCATCGATGGAAAAATAATTGTCGAAAGCGAGGTTTTATGGAAAATAATCCGGGAGGCTTTTGTCGTAAAGGCAAGAGCAACTCTTGCCTTAATAGACCCGGAGGCATGCCACTTGATTCTGGGGCCAATGGCAGAGGAGCTGGTTGATCTTCAGGACAGGGCAAGAGAGATGAAATATTCCGGTGACCTTGGTTCCGTTGATTCTTCGTGTTTTCCGCCATGCGTTCTTCACTTTCTATCTGATGCCAGGGCAGGCGTCAATCTACCTCACATGGCCAGATTCACAATGGTCAGTTTCCTCCATCACGTTGGAATGAAGAACGAGGAAATCATGAATATTTTCAAATCGGCTCCGGATTTCAATGAAAGAATAACCTCATACCAGGTTAATCACGTAACAGGACATAGCTCAGGAACAGAATATTCTCCGCCAAAATGCAGTGTCCTCAAATCAAACCATCTATGTTATATGGATAATGATTATGTATGCAATTCAGAATGGCTCAAGCACCCAATGCAATATTATTCCTACAAAAAAAGAAGGAAGGATTCAGGAAAGCCTTCTTTCAATGATCTTCAAAAGTGATGATTTTCGTATTTCTGACTCAATCTCATACATTGTCGTTTCTTCGTAAAATGTTCTTGGATACCTTGCCTTCCTCTTGGTGTAAGAAATCTTGAGTTCCCTGAGAATTGATTCCAGCTTCTCATCCGAAAAATTCTTTGCGGCTTTCAGGTTGATTTTTCTTCCCAGCCTCCTGGAATTTTTATAATTAAAATATTCTGAGAATAGTGTAATTTTCATAGCAATATTGCGTTAACTACCCCATCCTGTCCCGGCCTGGATGTAATTCTGGCTTCCCCAAGCTCCGTCTGTACTATGGAACCTTTGCCCATGATGTTCCTCTGCACATAGTGTGGATTTGCGGGATTTTGCCTGACTGTGACGATTTTAGATTTCCTGCACGTCTTGTCCTTTGGATTATAGACATTTGCGAACTGCCCCTTCAAAAGTATTACCTTTGAGTTTCCGCCAAACGTCCTGACGACCTTTCTCTGGGTCTCACCGACCCTGGTCAGAGTTGGTTCTCTTCCTATCTCAAATCTTCTTTTGCTCCTTAGCGTCTTAAGCTTTCCCCCTGAGGGCTTGGTTGTTGATCTTCCCTGAAACATACTCAAATTAAATCACCATGCACAAATGCAAGTTGGTTCCTAATAGTATTGTGCTTTTAAAACTTATTGATTTTAACTCCGAGCCTTGCAAGCATATACCTGAATGATCTTGACATGGCATGGATTGCAAGTATCATGGAGGCAGAGAACGGTTTCGATTTCCCTGGATTCCTCTTTGTAAGGATTTCTACAGCAGGAAGAACAATAGGATAACAAGGTGGTTTACCTCAAAAAAATCTCAGGAGACAATAAGACGGAAGATCAAGGAGAAAACCGGAAATAAAGCCCTATCTGCAATGACACCATGGATTGCCATGAAAGAGGTTGAGATTCCTTTATCACGGTGAGCGAGAAAACCCACTTCTTTAGGAGTGGGATGAGAGCGAACCTATGGCGGCAATAGACTGTTAGACCGCATTTAAATACTGCTACTAGTAGACACCACTAAATACGTGGTTTCTAACAAGTCGTTTTGTATAACCATTTCTGGTGTACAGAAAATCCTCACGATATCGCGCAGTAGAGCAAGAATTTTGCTGAAGTGACCTAACAACCTTTTGCCGCCATAGGAGCGAACACAACATTTCATAACTATGATACAATTTTTATGCACAATGCTGAAAACCAAGGCATTGTGAATACCCACGGACAGTGGGGAATTAACGCCTGTTGGAGATTGTGTAAGACCACCCGAATACATGAAGGGGCAACGGTTGATGAAGCATGAAGCCCACGTTCTTTAGACGTGGGAGGATGTCACGGCTGGTCCAACTGCTTCAGGCACAGCATCTGCGGACCGTCGTTTGCCGATATATGGGAATATGCGGACAAACGCCTTGGGCTGATTCACAGATGGAAACAGAAAGAGCAAACATGAAAATATAAGGAACTGGAACTACCTGGATCAAAGCTATATTAACCGCCCACACAAACAATATACCAACACTATATCGCCTTAGGATGAACCTCACCGGTGAGCGTATTAGGGTAACTCCGCCTGCTGCGTTCGACGAGGGCTTGAAGGAGAGAACAACCACTCCTTCATTCTACTCTACCTGATCGAGAAGGCTTCAATCCCTAAGAGACAGAATGTCCTTTCCTCGAAGATTTGTGTTTTGGTTTACCCGTTCCGTTCTCAAGAGATTCAAAGGCGTTTTTAAGATCATTGACAAAAATATCTACCATGTCAGCAGTAAAATTCTCCCTTATAACGACCCTCATTATTGTTATGCTTTCTGCATTCGGAGGCAAAGAATAGGCTGGCACAATCCACCCTCTTTCTCTAACCTTATAAGAAAGATCAAAAAGCGTAAATTTCTCTTTGTTTTTGAATTTAAAAGTAACAACTGGGATGTGTTTTGCATCATTTAAGACCTCAAATTTTCCTGTATTCAACAAACTTACTGCCAGGTAATCAGCATTTTTCATCATCTTTTTTACTATTGCAGTATAACCCTCTGCCCCTAATCTCATAATATTGTAGTACTGGGCGACTATCATTGAACTTCCTTCCGAAAAGTTCAGAGTATAAGTGGGCATCTCATCACCAAGATAGTTTACCTACACCTCTCGATCTACAAGGAGTAAAGATTCATTTCTGAATATCAGCCATCCTAATCCAGGATAGACCAGCCCAAATTTATGACCGGATGTATTTATTGATTTTACTTGTTCCAATCTAAAGTCCCATTTGAAATCAGGTTCATAAAACGGGGTAACGAATCCTGCACTAGCAGCATCAACATGGATCGGGATATCCAGGTCTCTATCTCTTTTAATTTCAAGCAGCATTTCATTAATCTCTTGCACGGGGTCAAATTCTCCAGTAAAAGTTGTTCCAAGAACAACTCCGACAGCAATTGTGTTTTCATCTATTTTTTCTTTCATGGCATCTGCACTTACTGTAAAGCGATCTTCCTCAATTGGAACAACTCTTGGTTCAACATCAAAATATCTTGCAAATTTGTCCCATGATACGTGGGTGTCTCCTCCAAATATAATATTTGGTCTATCATAAGGTTTATTTTCCTTAATTTTACGGTGTTTCCAATTCCATTTATGTGCAAGCAAGCCGAGCATAATCGATTCAGATGAACCTATCGTTGAGGTTCCGATAAAATCATTCTTTTCTGGGATATTATAAAGATTTGCCAGAATATTTACCGTTCTTTCCTCAATTACCTCTACTTGAGGATACTCAAAATGATCAATAAAATTTTTATGTAAATTTTCCATTATTAATTTATCAGCCTCTGGCTCCATCCATGTCGTTACAAAAGTAGCTAAATTCAGATCAGGATTTCCATCGAGATTTAATTCGTCATGTATTAGCTGGTATGCAGCCCTTGGTTCCATGCTTTTTTTTGGCATAGTATATTTAGGAACTTCGTCCTTAAAATACCTATTATGCCTCCCGCTAAATATTTTTGCACTATGATTTAGATTGTTTATTTTTACTTTTTTTGCCACCATAATATCACAAATTCTATATTAAGTACAATATAAGAACCATCTTATTTAAACATTCTCTTAAGAGTCGCTTTGCATCTAAATCTTTCTGAAAATGGCATTTTGAGCGAAATGCCCAAAAAGGTGATATGCATTATAACCCGCTATGTGATATTCACTGCGCACACTTGTGCTATGATGCAACTTCTGAAGTTTTTACTCTTGAAATTAACATTTGCGAGCGGGAATTCCCCTTTCGCAAGATAGGGGATGAAAACGAGCGAAAAGGTTACTATTTCTCGCAGGATATTGATCTGTCCGCTGGCAGACAGAAGTGAAAGAGGTCGGATCGCATATTGCTTCATGCGTGCCTGCATCCGTACAGTCAGATGGCTTAGCATGAAGGACAAAGTACCTTCGGGCCGAAGGGAATTCAAGCCCATGGAGATTTCCCCAGCAACC
>JAKAUD010000048.1 GCA_021827885.1 Thermoplasmata archaeon
TTATTTTTGCGTAGATAGACCATCGAAAACAGGAATCCGAATACCGTTGGCCCGACAAGAATTATCAGGATTATGATTAGCAGTACCTCGATTATGCTCATCTCTTCACCCCGTTCCAAGGAGGCAGGAATACCTTTCTTTCCTTGTTGTACCTGTAGCCATGCACCTCAAGTTCTTTCGCAAGATCCTTGAACCCCTGATCCAGGAACCTTCTTGGCTTCAGAAGTCCATTGTCTTCCAAGAGGTCATATTTGGCAATGATTTCTGCAAGCCCGCTCTTCATTGATGCCTCATTTTTTCCGTTTGAGGGATTCTGCGTATTTGCCTGCTGAATCGCCTGTTTTGAAACAAATCCCCAGGGTTCCTTGGCATCCTCAAAAAGGATCTTCAGGATTTCATTGTCAACGCTGCCATATTTCATCTTCAGCTCATCCTGGATTTTCTCCAACTTGCCCATTTCAGCTTTCAGCCATTCATCAAAGATCATTGATATCTTCCTCCAGTTCCTCAAAATCACATTCCGATCTGTCAATTCCAAATTCGTCAAAATTCTCTATTTTCCTTTTTTCTGGGTCATTCATTTCCAATCTCCTCCATCAGTTTTTTATCTTTTGTCTCGGTCCAGTACCTGTCTCCATCATTGTCAGTATTCAAATTGTCAATGGATTTCACAATCCTAAGAATCTGAGGATCTCCCCTCTCCCATCCTTCTTTTGTCAAATGTGAACCTTTCATCTCAACACCTCAGAATGCTTATGTTTCAGATGATTAGAGCGAGATTTCACAGTTACTATGTGTTCACAAAAACCACATCTATAATGTGGTTGAGTCTTTCCGTTCTTCCCTGCATAAGTGAAAAAATTGTTTGAGTCAAAATACTTTCCTTGGTAAATCATTGAGAGACACCTTCATTAAAGCTGATTGGAGATCTTCTTCCAAACTTCCTCAATGTCTTACCTTTCATGTTCCTTGTTGCACAAAGGTATTTTTCCAGAATATCTGATTCAGGAATGACATTTTTTAGGTTCTCCAGTGTTCTCTCGATTGCTAATAGATCCACAAAATCATGATACGTTCGGGATCTCTTTCTTTCCTTTCGAGCATTTGGGGACACTAGATTCCACCTCCAAGGAACGCATAAGCCAGAGAACCAACTATGACAACAAACACAGTTGAAACAAGAAGTAACATCTGCACCTTCGATAAAATGAAATTCCTCATGCCTGAACCTCCTGCTTGTGAGGGTGCTCTTCAAGGGCAATAGACCTGATCTTTTCTCTCACGGCTTCTATAATAAACTCACTACGATTTCTGTATCCCATCTTGCTCTCGGAAATTGCCTTTTCAACGCTCTCTATAAGACTATGTGGCAATTTGATTGTGTCATACATCCTTTTTCCCTCATTGTTGCTATACATTACTAATTCATTCCCCCTATTAAGTTGTTGTCATATATTACAACTGTCTTACTCCCAAGTGTTAATTTCTTTATGGCATAATTGCTATGTATGGCAACCCAATACACCACAGTCAAGATTCCTGACCCTATTCTTGAGCGGATAGAGGAGATTATTCGATCACATCCAGAGTATGCATACCGTAATCGTTCTGAATTCATCGTAGAGGCAATACGAGAGAAGGTAAGATCTATTGAATCAAGGGAGAAGTGATTAACCCTGGATGACAAAAAATTACTGAACTTAGGAATAATTCTAATTATTTTAGGTATAATTTTGTTACCCGCAGGATACTTTATGACTTCATTCCTTGTTTCCATTGGAATTACCTCCTATTTTGTCACTATTGAGGCCTTTACTTACCTCGCGGTTGCAACCCTCATCGTTTTTGGTTCCTATCTTATTATTGACTCCAAAATCCTCAAGAGAAGGTGAACTTTTTATTTTTTTTACGGGACGCAGGTAACTATAATACAAAGAAACTAAGATCAAATAAAGAAAAAGCGAAAAAACAAGTCCTGTGACAATGTCATAAAAATTCATAGGACGAAATTGATATTTTAAAGGAGAATTACGAGACATCCATTGATAAAACAATGAATCTAAATATGCGCCAATATCTGTAAATATAGCAAGAATAAGACTGATGACTAAGATTCTCCGATTCATGCCTCAACCTCTTGCTTGTGAGGGTGCTCATTACAACCTGCATATGCTTTCACGCACAATCTTACTGCATGAGAGAAATTTGCAGCGGTTCTGCTCTCGACCAAGCCTTTAAGGAATTCAAATTCATCTCTTTCAAGAGAAATACTAATCTTCATCTTCTTACCTTCACTTACCAAGTCATACCACTTCCATTAATAAATATTCTTACTTTACCATACTTTAGAGCAATAAAGGAATAGTAGTTCTTCATCTTACTGAGTAGCAATGAAAAAGAAAGTTTCCGTTGCAATAGATGAGGATCTCTTACAATGGATTCAGGATCAGGTTCAAAAGAAGCGATTCGCTTCGGTTTCCCATGCAGTGAATTACGCTCTTGATCGAGTGAGGGAGAAGTGACTAATTCAAAGACTATTGGAGGAGTTTCAATTTTCATAATCATTGTACTTCTTGTATATGCTGGAATTACGGGGAGTATAGGATTTACTATCTCATGGCATCTATATTTCTCGTTCTGGGAAAGGGTGATATTCATTATTTTTGCAATCCTGATTGTTGTAGGCATATCATATGACCTCCGTGAAGGTTTTATAGGTAGTAATTGACCCTACCCACATCCCAATAAAAACAAATGTGAATGCTTCAAATACTCCTCCAACGTTCAATAAATATAGAGTTGAAGAAATAGAAAACCCAATGAGTTCAGCAATAATGATGCCTTTTAACTTAGATTTCATGCGTGAACCTCCTGCTTTGTGAACTCTCCATTTTTATGAGCATTATGGAATTCAATGAGTTTTCTAATAACCTCATCATAGGTCTCCCTTTCTGTTATCTTAAGGGAATTCAGGCCTTTTTGAGTTTCTTCCCTCACCCTTATGGTCAGGTTAGCATTATTGCTATGGCTATGCATACGTAGACAAACGTATACCTATATTTAATATTTTACATACTTTCATGTATGTATGCCAAAGGACGGTGTCCAAGTCAATACTCTATTTCCGGAAGGTATTATAAAAGAGATTGAGGAGATAATTAGAAAAGATAGAAAATGGCTTTCTACTCAAGATTTTATAAGATATGCGGTAGCTGAGAAAATCGAACGATGGAAGAAGGAGAATGCGGTGGGGTGAAGAACTATCGACGAATTCACTGCAAAGAATATCATTGACTCAGAAAAATACGCAGAGCCAGGATTTGCTACTTTAATGAAGGGAAATGTTAATCAGATAAAATGGGACGTAATCCTTGAAGGATATAAGGGGAGGTTATCCCTTGAGGTAAATTTGATGCCTGGCGTAGAGATAAGAATTTCATTCAATGAATCATTCGACCACGTTTGTATCAGAAGGCTTGAATGTCCCTTGAATGATAAAACGAAATATGGACATAGAAATTCAAGCGCTTGCGGGAATAATGATCGATTTGAAGGTATTCATAAGCATAGATACATGGATCGGGTCAAAGATGGCTGTGCTTATACCCCAAATGACATAGATCAGAAATCACTTGAAAGCATAATAAGAACATTTGCAAAAGAATGCAACATATTCCTGGTAGGGCCCTTACCTTCGTTGGTTACTCAAAAAAGTCTTTTCAATTTTTGAACACATCTACTAAAACCTCTCTTTCCGACCATGGAACCACCTTTGTAGAGCTTAAAAGACCGAGGACATCGTCATTAAAAACAGGTTCGTCTTCGTATGTTTTAGTGGAATCATCAATTATTGCTATTGGAATTATTTCATATTTGCTTCCTTTCTTTATTATTTCTGACTCGTGAACAAATTTCTCTGAATAGGTTATGGCCTCCGCCACGCTGGAATAACTCATTGCCCTACAAATTATGGCTTCGTGCAATTTGACCGCATCAATATCTATTCTTGCCTTTATTTTATTGCCTATTCTATAAAGTGGATCCTCACGGAATTCTATTTTTTCCTCACGCATAAATGCAATGACTTCTTTCTTGAATGTTTGTGGTTTATAGGCTCTCCCCATCATTGCTGCGGCAGTTAATCTTTGTACTGCATGTACCATCCAGAAAATTTTTTCACCGATTTCCTCAAAATCTTTGGCGATGGCAAATACTTCTCCATACTTCTTTATCTCTACTCCACAGGATCCCAATAGGCTATCTATCAGAAATTCACGAGTTTTTGATGAATAAGGATCGAATCCTGTTGATAGAAGATTCATTATGGTCCTATTATTATCGGAAATAGTTATTTCATTTTCCCTTTCCATACTTATCTTTAGTACTATTTCATCATTCGAGAAATCAAGAAGAGGAGATCTGAAATAAATATAATTATCATCCTCGGTCAAAGAACCCTCACAAAATTCCTTCTTAATTGCTCTTGAAATCTTATATGAATCTAGCTTCAATGTGTTCTTGTCTTCATATCTTTGCATGGATTTTTCCTTCCATTTTTTTCAATTTCTTGCTTACTTTGGTTTCTATATACAATGTAACATGAGGGAGTATATAATTTCGACTGTGTTTTCTTTTGGGTTTTGCATTATTTTGCATTATAAACTCCCCATTGATTCTTCAAGCTTCTCGAATGCTTTGCTTTCCATTCTCCTGGCTATTTCCTTCGCTTCCTCCAGGGTCTTTGATTCCAGAATCCTCTTGGTTAGTCTCAATGTCGATTTTATGTATCCATTCATGAACTCCAGATCAAACTTATTCATGGCAGTATCCACTCTCCGACTTTTCCGAATCTCTTCCTGAGGTCGATCGCCTGTTACGATTGCCCAACCTATTCCTGTAACAGTCTTTCCCCTTGGTGTTCTCTAATTCTTTGGTCTTATCAAACGTTTTCTGTCCTCTCATAAATTCAGTGAAAATTGCATCTTCCATATGATTTGTGGATGTCTTGAAAAATGAGAAAAAGAGAGTTTAAGAATATAGTAACATTATGGTTGGTTTTCCACCAGATTGCTGAATACCATCGTTCAACTGTGGGAACATTTATAAAGTTCCTACAAGTATCACAACTTGTCATACTGAGTAGGAATCCTCCAACATCACGAAATGCTATTTTCGGATGCAATAAAGAGGATTTGGAAGAAAAGGAGCTAAAAAGATGGATAAAAAAAGCATATGGTCTGAATTTGAAATAGAAAGCAATGGCGGTTATCGATTTCAGGAAATGTATGCCAATAATATTCTAAGCGGGAGGGTGAATGGGAAATGAATAATAAAGAAGAAAGAATAGAAAGGCTTTTAAAGAAAAAATGGGAGTTATCGACAAGACAAATGCTATTCTTTGTGCTTGCTTTATTGTTGATCTTTCTCTTTATTGGAATAATAAATGCTATATTTTATTCACCTTCTGCTGAGTTTGACATTGCTTTGTACACTGGAATGTTGGCCACTTTCACAGCTCTTTCCATAACTTACTCAATTGCTTCCAATGCAAAACGAGAGGATAAAGATATTACATTGAAACGCCTTGAAGAATTTTATTCACCGTTGATAAAGATATTCTCTGCTTATCCTGAATCGGTTATGCATAACATGAAGGAAGTTGAATACAGAGCTAATGAGCTTGTCTCAATACTCAAGGGAAAAAGATATTTGGCAACTCTCGACACTATGCCTAGTATTCCAGAAAATGTTGAACATATCGCTTATTTTAATTGGATTAATGAACCACAAACTCTTCTTACGATAGGTGGTGGTAAAACTTCTACTGGTCTGGGTTATTTAGTGTTTAAAGATGACAATGAGCGGAAACCTTGGTGCAGATTCGTAAAACAGCTGTGGAAAGACTATGACTTTCTTGTCAAGAAGTATTACTCCTCTGAACTAGAACAGGATAAAGAGCCAAAATGGCAATTGAGAGTTAAAGATGTGCCTGCAAAAGGAGCTGACGAAGACGAGGCGAGCAATGTTCAGGATGAGAATGCTATGAAATGAAATCTAATGCCGGAATTCGTGAGAACCCACTAAGAATATACACGTTAAATTACCTAGAGATGTTCTTGATGGTGAGGAAAGGAAGAGGTGAATAGGAAATGAGTGGGATTGGTTAGATTTTGAAGGGATGAAAAAAGATGGCAGATTATATAGAACCAAAAAAGAGAAGAAAAAGGATAAAGGTCAATGTGTTCCAGAGAGAGACTAAATGTCCACTAGGATATCACTGGGAAAGAGCGCATTGGGCTAGGAATCGACTAGGTGTTGGCAGTCATTGGGAGAGGAGACAATGCGTTAAGGATAGTAAAGGTCCGGGGATGAAGGTAATCAAGCAAATTACCAGAACGGAAGGAGGGATTCCTCACTTATTTAAAAGACAGCAAGAAATATGGGAAGAACCAATCGATGAACGAAGTGAAATAGAGAGAGTCGAAAAAGATGATTCTCATTAATGACAAATCTGTGGAATATGATTTGGTTGACAGAGAAAGTAAGAGATATGGCAAGACATTTGAAGGAAATGAGGAGATTTTAAAAGGGTGAAGAGAAATTAAGGCAAGAGTTTTCTTAAGCAGTGGACAGAATGAGAGTGAAAAGGAGATTGTGAAAGCCATTAAGAAAAAGCTCGAAGAGGAAGGATATGATGTGTATATTGCGATTGAACAGCATTCGTCATCTGGATTCAAAGAAAACATTTTCGATCAACTGAAGAAATCTGAATACTTTCTATTCATTGATTTCAAAAGAGAAGAACTTGTTCAAAAAGGAATTGGGAAAGCTAATTCTTTAGTGTGCAGAGGTTCTCTATTTTCTCATCAGGAACTTGCTGTAGCTTCGTACCTTGGACTTGAAATGCTGGGATTCCAGGAAGAAGGAATTGAAGAACATCCGGGAATGATGAATTTTGTCATGGTCAACCCAACTAAGTTTACAGATAGAGAACGGCTCCCTGAGATGGTTGTGCAAGAAGTTAAAAATAACTGGACACCTGATTGGAGAAAGGAACTATTTCTCTCTGTTTTAAACGATCCCCCACACAATCCATCGCACGTAATTGACCACAGAAATTGTAAACTATCTTGTTATTATCATATAAAAGTTAAAAATAACCATAATAACAAAATTGCTACTAATTGCCGAGCATTTATCTTGAAATTAGTTAATGAATCATCTGGTAAGGAGCCTAAATTAGAGTTGACAGAATTGAAATGGAAAGGTGTAACTATAGATTCCGTTTACATTCCACCAGGTGAAGAACGAATTCTCGATGCTTTTCATATATATGATGATGAACCAAGCAAGGTATACTTGGGAGTAAATCCTTACTTAGTGGATGCTGAGATCATCAATATAAAATATCAATTGGGACCTGGAAAATACAAAATTAGCTATGCAGTCTTTGCAGATGGATTTGAGCCAGCCATAGAAACCTTTATAATCGAAATCGATAATAATGTAGGATTTCTAAGTTTTTACTCTGAAAAAGATATAAACAACAAAGTGGGAACCTGTCAAGGTACCATAGGAAAACAGCCACTAACGACTACTACCTCTACGTACACTCAAACATCTCCGCCAGATTTTCAAAATATAGATGTTCCGACGGGAACACTTACATATAGAATGGAATATTTCAGACGAGCTAAAGAAATTGAAAGTAACGATCAAACTGAGTTGAAAATGTTTTGAAAGTGTGAATTAATATGGGAAAAATGACATTTGAAATGAAAAGGATAAATGGAAAACCGGGATATTCAAATTTTATGGGAAATGGGAATGCCAAAACCGACAGTACGGAATATGATATTCCAGTTGGTGGGAAATTTAGAGTTGGGGTGGCCTTGCAAATTAAAAACACGCTAATGAAAGAGCTTGATATTCCAAAAGAAAGAATTAAGGTTACGGTGGAGTGGGAGTAAAGGAGATTTTGAAGGGTTAAAATAAATGAACAAAGAAAGGAAAACGGAGGGACATAAATAAGGATAAGCGAAGTACAGGCAAAACTGGATCGAAGATGCGTTATCGCCATAAGGCAACACTCCGGTATATTCAGCATAACGGAGAGGATGGAGGAAAGAATACCAGCATACACCTTTACAGAAGAGGATAAGACCTATCTCAGGCTTTTCTTTCCTAAGACAGGAAAGAGCAACCCCGCATTGTCACCAATTCTATCCAGGAATAACATGATAGAAAAGAGATCATACTATTCGATCACAGAGAGAATCAACAATGTCGAAGGGATGCGAATGGTAGCCCGACTTCTTGAAACGCCTTCTGTTGTACTTAACAACACTTATCTCCTCAAGGATGAACTGTACCTGGATTTCAGGTTCCACAGGAATATGCTGCCCGACATTAATGACCTGCTATCTGGATTGATAGGCAAGAGTCTTAATTTCAGGATAGTCAAACTCACTGGCTCCAGGAACCTCAAAAGTCGGATGGAGGCAATCCATAGCCAGACCCCTCTTGCTGTAGTTAGGTATTCAGTGCCAATTCCCGGAAATAATCCACTCCTGAGATACATAGTAGCCAACGATCCTGGCACAGTTGCAGAGATTGAGGGCAGATCCCTTTCTGAGGAGGGAATCAAGGTAATTCTCTACGCAACCAAGTCGATCGACCAGAAGAGAGCTGACGTAATATCAAAGGAGGATAACATTTATGAATCGTACATTAACGAGAAATCCCTTGTCGAGGGCAAGAGATTAGGAGACGATGCGGGAATACCGCGTATTGCATTCTTCCTCTCTCTCGAGGGAGATCGGCTTTACGATACCACATTCGTTCCTGCGGCCGAGGCGGATGAATACATCTCAATAATGATGAACTCGCTGATGATAGATCATGGCTCCCACCCGCTGCTTGACTATTATTCCAGGCTGGATGAGGAGGTGTGGAGGTGGATTTGAGTGGGAAAACATGCGAGGAACGGGAAGGTGAAGAGGAAATGATGAAGATTTTGAAGAGGTGAAATGAAAATGGATAAAAAAGAAATAGAATTTGAATTTGAGAGAGCAACAAAGAATACGTATAGGTTCCAAGAGAAGAGTTCAGGAGAACCTTCAATAGGAACATTGTATGTGAAGAAGGCAGTCTTTGGAACGAAGGAACCCGAGAAAGTGAAGGTTACGGTGGAGTGGGAGTAGGGAATATGGAGTTAATGTATAAGAAACAGGAGAACTTAGACTTCTACCATGTGGAATACGACCTGACGATGGTGACTGTGCAGGACATGTTTGCGAGGGTGAGAGGAGGGGAAATGAGACGAGCTCAACTGAACTGTACAAAGAAATAAAAATAAAAACCGCAGAATTGCAGGATTTGTATCGTCAAGCTCAACAATTCAAACGAGATGGGAAAGATGAAGAATTAAGAACAAAAATGGAGAGCTTTAGTACTATGGGAAACGAATTGTCGACATGGATGAGAGAAATAATCAAGACCAGAGTGACTGAACTCTGCCAGTTGATCAGATCAAAGGACTGGCCAAAGGGTGTTCCAAGAATAATAGGGGCACGCACAGAGCCTTCATATCCAGAGGTTCTTACGGCTCTGAGTTTCATACCTGATAATGAGCTAGAGACAATCTTGCCATCTGAATGCATGAGTGCACTACGGAGGGTAAGACGAACCATTGTGTAAGTAAAAATTTTATGCGAACGACGTCAAGAATGGAAAGGTGAACAGAAAATGATGGAAATTAAGGATATTTTGGAGAGGTGAAAGTACGATAAAAAGTGAATCTGACTATAAAGCAAGTTTAAAGGCAATGTCTGGGCATTTGAAAGATTTAAAATCAACTAACCTGCATATAAGATATCTGTATAGACTTAACATAGAAGATCAGGAGAAAGGAAGAAAGGAGGTGGAATTTGATACCGAGAATATGGAGATGAATGAAGAAATCCGGAACGAAATCTTAAAGAAGCTCAAAAATGAGTTTAACAGCAAAATAGCGGAGGATATAAATTTGGTTTTAGATTATAAATTAAATTTCAAAATTGACCAGAATCAAGTTGGGGTATTGAAAGAGGAGGATTACCCTGATGAGTTGAAACGACTGATCTTGTCGATGCAAGAACCTTCTCCAGACGGAAAGCCTAGAACGAAAAAAGAAACTTTAAGGGAAAAGAAAATTCCCGTTGCTTTTGCCATAGGATTTGATGGGGTAATGTATGTTAAGAGGGTTAAACAGATTAAGCTTATGTCAGCTAAAAATATGAAGAATTCATATGTCGCGGGTACAAAAACCCATAAGATAACTACGTTAAATGAAGACTTACTTTTACTCACTTTTATGGAACCTGACATAATAATATATACCTCTGAAGATGGAAACGACCCCACCCTAGTTTATAATTCTAATAATTTCAACTTGATTTGTGCGTCACCAGATCACATGTTGGAACTTATTAAGAAAGACAGGCAGGTAATTGAGAATGTGATTGATGATGCCGAAAATCTGATCAAATATTTGGAGCGTAATTGGAAATGCAGATCCCCTACTTATTTTATGATTAATCGCAGAGATTTTAAACCGTTTGATCAAAGCTATATTAACAACTTAAATTCAAAGGAATTTTTCGATGGAAAGTTGCAACTGAATGGAATAAACAAGAAACTTGAAACAACAAATCTGACTGGGAAAGAAATCTATCATATAATATTAGGTAAATATGGGAAAGAGTACACTCTTGATGGAGGAGAGAAACCCATAATAGTTGAGAGTTTTTCTGAAATGAATTGATGTATTGGCAATTAGCTATACACGGTTCCAACTAAATATAGAAACTCGTTTAGTCTGTAAAGATCCAGCATCTCATTAATTTTAATCCGTCTTTTTGAAATTAAGTATATGGACGTTCCCTCATTCACTTTTGCCTCTAGTTCGTAGTAGCCACGTGCGCTTAGAAATGGATTGAATAGCATTATTTTATTGTTAGTGAATAATATAAAAACTAAAAGTAGAATAATGAATAGCACAGTAAGTCCCTTCACTGGTGAAAGAAATAATACTGAAGGGAGAGTAATTGAATATGATAGAAAATAAGCAATTACATCTTTTCCCATGTCCTCGACTTGTGTAACTTTATACTGCTCATGTTCACATTTATTCTCAAGATAATTCTCACTCAATAGTTGTAGCCAAATAAAATTACAAGAGACAGCACCAGCTAATAAGAATAAATACCAACTTAATGCAAATCCCACATACACAATATATGTTATACCAAAAATTGGCGAAAAATTGCCAATAAAAGCTAATATTGATTGGTATAACTTCATCTTCACTCACTTCTCATATTATGATGTCATGGATTGATATAATTATGTTGATACACTTCAACAATGCCCGCATCCCCGCTATTCAACCCTCCTTCACCACTATTTTCCCTTCATATTCATAAAATCCCAGATGGTCTCCCTCCTGCACTTCAAATAACTGCATAATTTCTTAGCCACACTTGAAATCAACTATGTATATTACATCAAATCCAGTATCATTTTGAGGAGCTCATCGTCAATGTCTCCATATACAAATGAACCCAGGATATGCTTCATTTCCTCCTTGCTAAGCTTGAAAACATCTCTTGCAATTATTGCCTCTAAACTTGCCCTGAGTTCATTCTCAGCGTTGTTTATAAGTTTCTTGGCAATCTCGACTATGGCGTTTTCCAACTCTTGATCTACTTCCGGTATTGGGAGTTCATACACGAAAAAGAAATTCAGATGGGAGGTCACTCTTTGCCTCACATAATAGTCAATCACAAAACTGTTAAAGAGAGCCTCAATGTATAAAATGTTGTATTTTATGGGAGTTTGAGAGACCTTTTCGCCCTTTAACTCAAAATCAAATGGCTCGATATATACAAGTGTGTTTGCTAGAAAGACCCGTGGTGGAACTACCGTGGAAATGAGCGTCCGTTCGTTGGTTGAAGACGCTACGTCTCTAAAAACTAGTCTTTCCGTTTCGTAGTCCATCTTTATTTCATGATTTTCGATAGCGTTCTTGATGGTTTCTTTGAGGTTATTTTTGTGTCGGGATCCTAATTTATCTGATATTCTATTGATACTCCTTCCTGTGAGTTTTTTTCTTCCACTTTTTTCATCGACCCAGTATATGTTTTTTCCAAAATCAGTTTGGTACTGATGTATCATTTTTCCTTCGTAAAGTGTAAGCCCGCCTGGTGATGTTGTAAAAATGTCCTTATCATTAGTTTCATGCAGTTCGCTTCTCAGCCTGATACCGGTATCTTTGAGAAACTTGTGGCCTCCTCTAATTTTCGAAACTAGTTGGATATCGTTCTTCGATCTGAATTCTATGATTCCAAGAACACCTGGCGACAATTTACCTATGAGATCCTCCGGATAATCAAAAGCGGATTCAATATCATCCCATCTTGTGACGTGAAATTTGGCTTTAAACGGGATGCTTAACCTCTCTTTCGAAACCGTAACCATATCAAACTTGAACTGTGCATGTATGTCAGGAAACCATACCTTCCCCCTGTTCTCAAACGATACAAGTTCTCGGATCTCCCAGTTATCCATTATCTCCTTTCTCAGCAATTTTGTGCCTTCATCAGTGTGGAAGTTAGATGGAATCAATATACTAAAAACTCCGTTGCTAAGCCTTATGAACTTTTCAAGGAATACCTTCTGTAGTGAGAAATCACCACTATATTGCAACGAATAATTGGATGATATAAATTTTGAGAGGGTTTCGAATGAACTGACATTGGAATTCCATAACGATCTAACCTCAGGTTCCTCCAGCTTCTCTTCGAATATCTTCTCAAATTCTTTTCCAGTAATGGAATATTTTGAGACTCCTTCCCCAAAGATCTCCGGATGCTTTGCGGCAAATTCCTTCTTATTTGGTTTCAGGTTATTCCAGGGGGGGTTTCCTATCACACCTGCAAATCCGCGTTTGTCAACTTCCAATGGATCTCCGTTCTCATCGAAGTAAAAGAAGAAATATTCAAGCGGGAAGAATAGGGGAGCAGAAAAATCTGTGTAAGTATTATTGAGTTTATCAATGAGCTTCTGTCTCATGGGTTTCTTTAGTTTTTCTATCTCTGCGGGAATCTCTGATTTAGTTGGATCCTCAAGATACTCTTGGCGTAATTTGATCATTGTTCTTATTTCATCTTTTAACTCGTTGTGGATTGCCTTTATAATTTCATCATCGGGTAGGCTAACTACAGAGTTTCCATTGATAAAATTAAGCTCCAGTTCCGGCAAAATGTGATTTTCGTCTTCTGGCAGATCCTGAAAATAAAAAGATTGTGGGTTTAACTTAATAGCTTCTTTCCATAGATTTACCTTAGCAACACTCAATGCGGTTGTATCGATATCTGCCCCAAAGATGTGTCTCAGGATTATTTTTGACAATAGGTCTCTGTGGACACTGTCTCCATTGAATCCTAGTTTTTCCCTTATCTCTGTGGTTTTTGCAATTTTGTCCTCTATGTCCCGAGGAAGGAAAAGTGAATTTTCCTTAAATTGATTATTAACCCAGCTTGTTTTTTGGGCCAATTCCTGGTAAAGTTGATAAATCTCCTTTAATACCCCTATTAAGAATGGACCTGATCCACAGGAAGGATCAATTACTCCCAAGGATACGAATCTGTTTGCACTATTCATAGCTCCTTCAAAATCATTCATACCAATTTTGGAAATTATGTCATCTCCCAGCTGATAAAATAGTTCTGATACAAGCTTATGAGACATGTGTTTTGTTATTTCCTTGGGGGTGTAATAAATTCCCGTATCTTTCCTGTTCTCTGCCAGAAATGTCTCATACGATTTTCCAAATATATCTTCATCTATCAGCCGGAAGCTGTAAGAATAAAGGCCCTCAGAGAAAATTTTTATCTGATCATCAAAACCAGCAACTCTTTTCAGGACCTCCAAAGATTTATCAAAATTTTCCTTGCTTTGCTCCAATTTAGACAATATGCTGTTTGATGGAGTAAACAATTCAGTATCGTAATAATCGTAGAGAAATCCATCCAGATCATCAAAGAATTTCTCGAGTACTTTCTTTGAGCCCTTAGTTTTCCATTTATTATAAGCGGAAACGAATGTATCCCATGTATACCTGTAATCTATTATGATAAAGTCTTCCAGAGTAAGTGCAAAGATCAATTTGTTCAAAAGAAGAACACTGTTAGTTTTCGGGTCCTCCTTCCATTGAAGTTCCTGAAGATATCCGTACCATTTCTTGAGGTCCCTAATGAAAAGCTTATCTAGGTCATGCCTCGTAATTTCCTGTGTTTTTCTCTTCAAGTAATCTGAAATATTGGATGTTCTTGAGATACCTTCAGTAAACTGTTCGAAGCTTTCCCTAAGAACCGGCTCGAAGTTAATCACACAGCCCTTATCGAATACAAAAACGTCCTGAAGGTTTGTCAGTATTACATATTCAACTCCCTTCTGCCCCACAATGTATTTTATGATTTGATTGGTCCTCCGTTTATCAAATTCATTTTTCATCACTGCAAATGCAGACTGAAGAGAGTTTATTTGTCCAGCCCTATTGTGAAGTGCCTTCAGCTCCAGAGCCACTGGAAAACCCATACTTCTTGAGCTTTCGAGTGTGAAATCAACCCAGCCTTCACCAATTCTTCCCTCAGGAAAGTTAGTTAATCCAGTAAGTTTTATTATCGGCTTGAAAAGTTTGTCAGAGAGAAGTGTTTCTGGCTTGGAGATTTTAAGTCCCCTGATGTACTCCCTAGCGTCATCATTCTCAAGGGTTTTTGGGAAATTTGGATCTTCAAGGTCCACATCTTTATAGAGTTTTGAAATATCATTAAGATAACTGCGAATCATTTTAAGTTCTGAAGACATCATTAGCGTAATATACTAAAGATATTATTATTTATCCTATTGAATTCCGTTATTACATATAATTCTGAAGGCTATCGTATAAGATGCCTTTGATGAAACAGACAAAGAAATCCGAAAGAAAAATAGACAACATATCCACAAGAGGGTTCGTGTGTGCAGTAATTATTGTAGTCACGGTAACTGTGAGTATCTTTTTGGCTTTGCATTGGACTTTGCATCCAACTAATGCCATTCTTGTCCCAGCCATAGCCTCGGTGGTTTCAGCTGAGGTTCCAACTCTTCTGGTCTTATGGATTTCTGTATATAGCGATCAAGCAAGAATGGTGAGAATGACGAATATGGATTTCATGAGAAAGGAGCGTATGGAACATTATAAGCTAATTGGAGATCAATTCTTTTCGGAGATTTTCGTTGAAGATAATGTGTATTCAAATTCTGCCGGCGACCCCAACAAACTCTGGTTGGATAATGAAAATGACCTCAGTGAACGGCAGGAATGAAGTGGATCAGGAATCATTCACTACAATGAAGAATATTCTTTCCGAACTCTCTGAGAATAATTCTTTGCAGAAGACAATGTCGGAACTCAAAAAAAGTGAGGAGCATTTTAACTCTCAATTGAACAAATTTTCGGAATCTGTCGAACAAATCAAAGATAGAATAGACAAGAAAGCATATCATGGTACTTCGGACTGCTGCCCTATCAAAAGGTCAATCTATAGTGCCTGGCAATTGTGCAGAAATACCATGGAACAAGCCCAATTCTCATCTTATCCTCTCCATGAACTCAGAGGTATCCATCCCTGTTATCTGGGTATAGATGCTTGTCGTGAATATTCCATCAAAATGGGACCTCAGTTGTTTCTTTCGACCATTTGACATGCTTGTTAGAAACTATATTCAAAGTTCTTAGATTTCTCTGACCTGCAATTGCCGTTCAGTTTTTTTACAACTATCTTGCCTTCGTTTGAAAGAATGCCATATCCCTTGTTTATGTGCCACATAGATAAATTAAATTTTTTAGAGTAGCTTCTTGAAGTGTCTATTATGTTTTTATAGTTTAATAAAGCTTGATCCGGATCCTTATACCCGAAGTATTCAGTCACGGGATTGTCGAGAATCATATAGTTATTCTCATCATGAGCAAATAGAATACCACTCAGTTTGAAAGGCGTAAGCCCCAGAATTTTATTCGCGCTTGATTCCGATGTGACATTCTTTATAATCCGCACAACCTCACCAAGATTTGATCCATTTGTTAATAGCTGCTTCACCGAACTAAATAGTTGTACCTTATCCTTCTTTATTTTGTCCTTCCCTCTAGCCATCTGAGACCAACTTCCATTATTGGATTCATCTAAAAAATCTTCGAAAAGTGTCCAGAATTTATCTGCATTATAAGTTCCAATTAGAGATGGATTAAACTTACTCTTCCAGCTACTAAAAAGACCATAAGCACATCCCAAGAATTGGCACACTTCATGTTTTACTGGAGACTTTGTAATATTAGGCGTTAATAGAATTGCCATCTCGGTAAGGATTTTTTCCAGTTCTTTTTGTTTAGATATTTGCATCTTGTCTCCCCGTTTAACTGACACTTCTCCCGCACTTTTTACATTGAATTTCAACGCGAGAGCCCTTATGAGTAATCATTACATTATCTATCTCTTTCCCGCATCCACTACAATAGTAAGACATATCCTTCGATTGTATCATTTTAGTTCCCTATAAAAATATTTTTAGATATTTTCAGAATTTGA
>JAKAUD010000165.1 GCA_021827885.1 Thermoplasmata archaeon
TTTTGATAAAAACATTAATTGGAACTTATAGTTGGCAGGAAAGGTGAAAAGATGGTGGAAGGAGAAAACGAAATCAGGCCCAAATTTTTCGTAAGTTCTGCGCTCAAGGATTTGATAGGCAGGGAATTAGTTTCAAACAAGTATATCGCAGTTTTTGAGCTAGTCAAGAATTCATATGATGCGGGAGCGAAAGAGGCACATATAATATTCAAGCATCGAGAACCAGATTCAGGAGGAGTTAGTCAAATATTGATTTATGACGATGGAATCGGAATGTCAAAAAAAGATATTATGACGAAATGGCTTTTCATTGGGTATTCCGACAAAAAAGAATCCCTTAATGGGTTGGTGAGAATGTCTTCAGGGTACAAAGGAATTGGTAGATTCTCATGCGACAGGCTCGGTGTGAAACTTGACATGTATACAAAAACAGAGATTGACAGTAACTGGAACCATCTTGCCGTGAATTGGCTCGATTTCGAGCGAGATCAAAACAAAAAGCTAGAAACAATAGAACTATCATTGACTATTGAGGACCTTCCTGAAGTTGTAAGAGACTATACACACGACCTGAAATCTGGAACTTTCCTTCTTATTACAGGAGTCCGGGACGAGTGGCCATATGACGATCTCTTTACCATTAAGAAATATTTGCAAAGGATGGTAAACCCTTACGAGCCTATTTCTGATTTCAGGCTATTCCTTGCTGCACCTGCATATATTGCAGAAGATAGGAAACAAGAGAAGATAAATGAGGAAAAGGAAAATGCTGACGATGAGGTTTTTGAGAGGTGGTCACCGAAAGGGCCTGTTGGAGGTGAGATTAAGAACGCAGTTATTGAAGAAGTCAAGGAAAGATCTTCATGGATACGTGGATGCGTTGAGGATGGTAAGATCAGGATTCAACTTTTTGAAGGGAAAGATGTTCTCATCGAGACAAAGGAAGTATCCCCATTCAATAATATAGGGATGCCACAGAAGGCAGAGAAGGTTGAGGCGGAGATATTTTACCTCAATAGGAATGCAAAGAACATATTCACGAGAATAATGGGAGTCCGACCTGTTGACTTTGGATCAATACATGTTTACCGCAACGCTTTCAGGGTTCTACCTTACGGAGAAGCTGGGAATGACTGGCTTCAGCTCGACTTGAAAAAGGCTCAAGGGTTTAAACGATTATTATCAACCAGAGAACTTCTAGGCAGAGTCTCGATTTCAGACAAATCTAATACTTTTAGGGAAGTTGCAAGCAGGGAAGGTTTTTATGAAGGTCAGTCACTTTCAGAATTGAAAGAGTTCTTGCTGGTTTACCTCATACGAGAACTTCAACGTTATGTTGTTGAGGCGATAGGTTGGAATTCTGGTGAAGAACATGCTGACGAGAAAGAGCGAAAAATCGAGATGGTTAAACTTGTCGACTATATCGCTGGAAATCCGGACAATTTTCTATCTATAAGCGTTGGGCCTAATTTGCTGGACATTGTCAAGGAGAAGGAAATCCAGAAGATTCCACAGATTGTCGAGAGCCTTGAATCACTAGCCAAGCAGTTTACAGGCGAAGAACAAAAAGAATTCGTTGGGAATCAGCTGAGATCGCTCAAGCGTGGTGTGAGGGAGCTCAACAAGAACATAAGGGCGAAGGAGAAGGAAATCGTGTTCTTGGAAAAGTCAACTGAGGGGGGAAAATCTCCCATGCTTGATCATGAAATCATAATTGCAGGGAACGACGTCTTTCCAGCATTGGAGAAAGTTATATCCGAACTTCGCAAACATCATGGGATGGGAGATCTCATCATGTCATTGGAATCGGTAAGGATGTCGGTTCAAAAAATGGTAAAAATTGCAGAACTTTCTATCAGTGCAAAATTCAGCTTAGGGACTGATTTTCTGGAAACCAATGTAACATCATTTGTAACACAATATCTCTCGGTGACAAAGAAAGACTTTCTAGAAAGTAATGGCGTGAATCTGGAGTTTATTGGTGGTGACGTGTTGTTTCAGCGCGAGATACCATATCTAGACCTTGTGATAATAATAGACAATCTCGCAAGCAACTCGGTTAAAGCCCATTGCAAGAATATTACTGTCAAGTTCGAGAAAATGGATGGCAAGTTGAAGGTTCTTTTTTCTGATGACGGAGAGGGTGTTACGGAAAGTTTTCGAGACAAGCTATTTCTTCCAGGAGAGTCTACCCGAGGTGGAACTGGACTAGGATTGTATAGCCTGAAAAAATTTGCATTAAGTATGGGAGGCGAGATCAGGTTCTTGGGTAACTCTTTTGATGGCCTTCTGGTGGGGGCGTGTTTTGAGGTGATCATATAAACTCCGGCAACTCAGCAATAGATAACAATGGTAAATCTATAGAAATTAATGTTCTTATTCTGGAAGATAGGGATAGGCAAGTCGATGTTATAAAAAAATACATCACGGATAATCTTAAGAGCATAAACACGAGGATAAATGGCATGAATCTAGAACTGAAGAGTATTATGCATATGAAGAAAAAGGAAGATGTCCTGAATCATATTGAAGCTGAAAAATCTGTTCCAGACTGGGTTCTTTGCGATCTAAACCTTTCGGAGAAAGGAGCAGGGATGGAAGTTGCAAGGGAAATACTGCACAGGAGGTATCCGACGGACATTCTTCTTTATAGCAATGCCCAAGTTTTGGGCGATGATAGTAAAATCGATAAAGGAAGGTACGGAAATATTATGACGGCAAATAGGGATCAAATTGGGGCATCAATATACAGACTGGTCTGGAGGGCAGCTGTGAAATTACCAGATCCAGAGTACCTAAGGGGGTTGGTTCTATCTAGAGTTACAGATACTGAATTATTGATAGATGACTGCTTAGCTACGCTTTTCAAGATATCTGACGAACTGGTTGATCGTTTCAAATGGGGACTCCTGAGAAGTGATGGATATGGGCCTTCTTTTAAGTATAGTGTTATCGAGAGATATCTTAAGGACAGACTAAATGATGATTTTTCCACATGCCCTATTAAAATGGATAAAAAAAGAGAACACTTGACTATTTATAATCATTTAATGGGGGTGATTGGTACAAGAAACCTTGTGGCCCATGGGTTGGCGGAAAGCGATGAGGCTGGAGGGTTATTCATAAAAAATCGTCTTCAAGAACAAGGTAATTCTCTACTAACAAGAGATCAAATAAAGAAACACCTCCATCTTTGTTACAGGACTGATGAAGAATTAAAAACACTTCTGGAGTTCATTAAAAATATGAAATGATGCTTGTATTTATCTAGGAATAGTATTTTCTTAAAACCTTGCCTGCAATCTTTGCAAATTTTGGGGGGACAGCATTTGCCACCTGCGTGTATCTTGGTGTTTCAACTACCCTCAGTTTTCCACCTGTTGTATACTTCCCCTTGAATTCGAACCAATCGGGGAAGGCTTGAAGTCTCGCATACTCTCTCACAGTCAGTATTCTGGGCTCATCATAGTGGATATAGTCATCCGGCAGTGTTGTCAAGGTAGGAGATGGTTGATTTGGATCAAGATTATTCAAGTTTCTCTTCTTGAGTTTCAGTGAAGTTATGTAGTCTTTGGAGGAATTTGTAGCGCAGCTTGAAGATTTAACTATTTCCGAGAATCTCTCAACAATCCTTTCAGAATGGTTTGCAAATCTATGACTGTCAGGAGATTTGTTTATAGTATGTTTCCTCAATTCAACCTGATACTGCGAGGTCGGGGATCCATAGATTCCGGCCCTGAATCCCCTTGAGTCGGGGGAATCAATTTCACCATTAACTCTCCTTAAGTCTGAAATTGCGTTTCCCACAGTGATCTTTGTGCTTTGAGAGCCATTCATAGCGATTTTCTCATGAATAGACTCCGGTTCCAAGTCTTTTTTCGAGCCAATGATTACAAGCCTCTTTCTGGACTGTGGGACACCAAAATGTGAAAAGTTATATATCGATTGTTCAGGTTGTTGATATCCTATATTCACTAGCTCCCTGGAAAGTTTAATTGAGTATGGGATGTCATTTTGTTCATTCTTCCCGAATGGGAAAGAGAAACCAGGAACGTTCTCGAACATTATTATGCTTGGTTCAACAAGCTTCACGAACTTCACGTAATCCTGGAAAAGAGAGTTCCTCTCATCGTGCTCTACTCGCCTGCCAGCCATCGAGAATCCTTGGCAGGGAGGACCTCCCACTATAAGATCCACTTTACCCTTCAGTCTTGAGAGTTCGGTTTGATATCTTTCGAGAAAGAATCGGATATCTATCTGTTCTTTAGGCAGCCACTCAGGCCAGTCAAACGCATTCTCGGTTTCAATAAGGTTATGCCTCAGTGTGGAAAAGGCCATTTCATTTCTCTCCACAGCGAAAATTCCCGCAAGTCCTGCTTGATGAAGTCCTAGAGAGAAACCTCCAGCACCTGCAAAGAGATCTATGAAGGTCAAAGGTTCACTCAAGCCAGCACCTCATTAATTTTTAAGGTGCAACCTGATACATCACTCAGTATCTCATGCTCCCAAAATCTTATGACCATGTAGCCTGAATCTTTAAGGTTATTGTTAACATACTGATCATGTTCAAAATTGCGTCTGAGTTTACTTGACCAGTATTCATGTCTACTAGATGGGGGTTTGTAGCAAATTGGGCAACCATGCCAGAAACAACCATCCACGAAGATTGCGATTTTCCTTGAAACATTTCCCATATCCGGGTTTCCATGGATTTTAGGAAACTGTCTAAATCTACGTTTGTCAAGTTCGTTCCAGAGCAAAAGTTCAGGTTTGGTATTTTTCCCTTTAATGCTTGCCATCACCTTGCTTCTCTTCTCCCTCGATAAATTATCTGCCATCGTGTAGTTCCAACTCCTTTTCTTCCAGATCGAAACAAGAACTTGTTAATCGATCTGGTATATATTTGTAAGTAAATATCTTTTTTAATTAAACTTAATATGTAAAACATTTGCGAAGATTCTCGTCGAATCCGTCAGTGTTACTCTTTTCATCTAGGATTTTTAAAAATAGCTTCTTTATCATACTATTATAACAGAATTCAGATATATGATTCTTTCGGTTGCTAGTATGGAGTCCACCAAGATTCAAAGTATTGAACTGTTATACAAGATGAACACATTTTAATATCAGTTATTGATATTAAAATCTTCAGGGATTATTGAAATGGATTACTTTCAATGGAATGATTTGCTTGTGAAATATTTCTTCAATGATAACAGAGCATATGAAGACACAATATTGTATATTAACGAAGATATCTTGATTGAACTGAACCAGGGAAATCCATCATCTCTTTCAGATTTTGTAAGTGCGATTAAGAATGGACCCTTTGGTGCTCAAAATGATGAAATCTGCGAGAGTGCACTCAATATTTATAACAATTGGCGAAAAGTGGGTAAATGGACTGAACCTCCATATGTGACTTATCTATGCTTCTTCGTTTTAGTCGCAGCTACTGAGGATGATGAGTTTGCTTCCCATGCATACTACCCGAAATTTTGGAAACTTCTCGGTTATCCTGGAAAAAGTGATGTTCCACCAGGGTTTTATAAAATGATCCTTCTTTGGGAGGATTTGGAGAAATGGAGTTGTGAAGAAAATCACGAATTACTTGGTAAATTTGTAATGCGTGTTCGAGGTAAATGGAGATATGTTGGGATCCCATTGTTTCAAACATTATGCTCCACAGAGGAAATTAGAAATCTCCCAAGAATGTTCCGAGAAGCCGATTTGGATCCTCTCGATATACCTACACCAGAGGTTATGTCGGGGCTTATTTATGAATTTAGAACAAATATTTTTAAAACACGTACAATAAAAATGCTTTATAAAAATACTGAGGAATCCTCTGCATTCAAGTCTGCATTGACAAATCTTGTTTTGGAGGAACTTGAAAGCTGGGATGGTACTTGCACAGAATCAATACCCGAGTCGTCAGGTAAATTACAGAAAGTTCAGGCCGGACTTAGGATTTGCATAAATTTAGACCAACTTTCAGGCACTTTGAAAAGTTACATTAGATTCAGGTCAAAAAAAACTATACCAGAAGAAGGACTTGTTCTTGTCAACCAGCGTACAGGGGAGAAATTTAATTGTTTTGGATCTACCAACGGTTGGTCGACTTATCTTAGGCATGAAGAGGATCAGGGACAAGGAAGATTGAGAGGGGAACATCTCAACTGGGAACAAGGCGAACACTTTGAAGATGATATGGGTGAATGGAGAGCTATCCTGAGGTCCTCATCAACCCGGGTTTTTTTGGAAGGCCTTGACAATTTGAGGGACTGGGTAGAGGTACAAAGGATTGAACGGGGAAGAGAGTACTTGATAGCGTGTAGATCCCCCGATGTTGAAAAGGTTATTTCCTGGGGAAAAAACTCATGTGAAAATTTCGTTCAAATTATTTCTATTGGATTGCCGGAAGGTTGGAACCTGTTTAGGTGCAAGAACATTAGTGAATCTTGCTCTGGGATAGATTTGTTGACTATATCAAATCAAGCAAGGTTAACCTTACTTGGTGGTGTAAGAGCTAGTGGTAGAAATTCCTACTTTGAATTCGCTAAACCAAGAATTGTCATAGAGAATGGAACAGGAGAAGAAATAGTAAAGGTAAATGGCAAGGCAATCGGTCTTTCAGAAACACCAGGGCAATGGCTCTTACCAGAGGATTGCATGGTAAACTCCCAAATACAAATTGAGGTATTTCAAGGAAATGATAGCATTGGAAAAAAAACCATTTATTTAGAGTCATTTGACTCATTGCCAAACTTCGGAACCACTCCATATAGGGATCCTAGTGGCAACTTACTCATTGAATGTGATTCTTGCCCGTGTGCACAAGGATCGGTGGTAATTAATATGAATATGGAAGAATATAAGTTCGACCAGCTACCATACCATATTTCGGAGAGAATTATCTTCGTTGGTGGAATTCCAGGCCAAATTGTTGACTGGCCAAAAGAATCTGTTTCAAATATTTGGAGACCAATATGGGCTATAGCTCGGTCGGGCAGGAACCGCTGGAAAGTTTATTACTGTTCGAATATAATTATTTCGCCAAGTATTGAATCATTTAATACGCTTGATTGGGATAAGAAATCTCGTAAAAAATGGAAGGAAGTGATTTATTTTAACCGAAAAATAACAGAAATACCCAAACTCCGGGTTTTGGTCAATCTCTGGCAGGTCTATCAGGAGTGTGCTAAAAATGTCAAATGAATTAATTTACGCCATGAGTACACTTGGTGAAATCAAACTTGAAGATTTTTACGCTCTCTTGAATTCAATCACGATTGCTGAGATTCGCGAGGAGGAAAGTTTAGGGATGGATTTTAGGCAACACATAATTCGCCTACTAGACAGTCTTGGTTATTGCGAGTTTGATTTTGAAAAAAGAAAGGTGTTCATGTGCCCACCTAGCTTGGTGAGACTTCCTAGTCCTGGACTACCAAAGGCAGTTCTTGTTGGAGCAAGAAACCCATCACTCATTAATAACTTAAAAAGTGCAGTTAGGATGGAGTATGGCAATGCAATTTTTTATAACATTCCTCAGCGGAGATTTGCAATAGACATCCCTGCCTTGATTTGCATAGAAGCTGACAAAATAGAAACTCTACAGAAAATATCCGAATCCTGTCGCATTAACTCTGATTTGAAAACACCTGCTTCATGGAAACTTGCGAATACCTCTGAAGAATTGAGGGTGATGAAGAATAGTCTTAATTATACTGCAAGGAATTGGTCTTCCCAACCTTTAAAGGTTTTTGATATTGACAGATTAAAATTTATACCTGCTAGTGAAGAAAAGGAAGACTCCCTTACAGATTTCCTCAGTCCTATAACTAAGCAACACGTTCATTGGTTGTGGAGTAAATCTGGGGCCGCGGAGGTTGGTAAGGATTGGGGTAGGTATATAGCATTGGAAATTGCAAAAAGAAGGGTGATTATATTCGACGAAAATAGTCTTCAATTAGCCATACCTTCATGGGTCCCACTTCCCACGTTGCTAGCCAGGGCATTAACAATGTCAACTGGACTACCCCCAGATAACGTTAGAACTGGAAATCAGGCTATTGCAGATATTCCCTCAAATTACCCAATGCAAGTATATTCTGGTGTCGAACACTCACTGGCTCATTTGATAGCTAGCAAGCTAAATCAGGATATTTTTTATCGTGATTTATCCACAAATTCAGGAGGCATAATAAATTGATAGACCCCATTGGAACATTCGATGACCTGAAGCAAGATATAATCAGGTATGTAAAAACAGCTTTTTGCACACGCTTTCCAACGATCGAGACGGAGCGTGCAGGTAGACTAGGCATGAATGGCATGTTATCCCAAGAACCTTGGATTGAACCTTTACCGAATTATGTCTCAAGCCACAAGAAGATCAACGATCTATCCGTTATTGATCTCCCTAATATGACAGGAAATGAAATGGAACTCTTCAAGGGTTTAGTTCAGTGTGGACTCTTCCGGGGTGATATAGAGCTTTATCAACATCAGCAAGAAATGTTGCTTAATTCACTAAAGGGTAGAAATTGTGTCATTACTGCAGGAACAGGCTCAGGAAAAACCGAGTCATTCCTCCTTCCCCTCTTCGCACAGATTGCACGAGAAATCCCAAAGTGGGATAATCCCTCTAGTACTCATGCACATATCAATGATTGGTGGAAGGACAGGAAATGGAAAGCAGAATGCAAACAAGAACAGAAAAGTCCTAGAGTTCCCCAAAGAGGGCATGAATCAAGGCCAGCTGCAGTAAGGGGTCTTATATTATACCCTATGAACGCACTAGTGGAGGATCAACTCACAAGACTTAGAAAATCTCTTGATTCCGAAGAAGCAAGAAAATGGCTGTCAATCAACACACCGGGAAACAAGATTTATCTGGGACGGTACAACGGTGCAACTCCTGTTCCAGGGCACGAACTCAAGAAAAGAACCGGGGGTGGGTGGAAAGTTGACCAAGACAAGGTTGAGAAGCTTATCAGCGCTCTTAAGGAAGTAGAACTTAGTGCAGAAAAGGCTGAGGACTATGCGTCAGATGTTAGGAACAATGATCTCGACAAAAATGAAGTTAGGTATTTTTTTCCAAGACTCGATGGTGCTGAGATGCGATGTAGATGGGATATGCAGGAATTCCCTCCTGACATACTTATCACAAACTTTTCTATGCTTAGCATCATGTTGATGAGGGAAGTGGATTCTGGCATCTTCACCAAGACAAAAAGTTGGCTAGAATGCCTTGATCTCCCTGAGGAAGAGAGGGAAGAGGAAAGAAAGAATCGTGTATTTCACTTGATAATAGACGAACTGCATTTATACAGGGGAACAGCAGGAGCAGAAGTTGCATATCTTATCCGGCTTCTACTCTTAAGACTCGGATTGAAAGAAGGAGATCCACAATTAAGGATACTTGCCTCCAGTGCTTCTCTCGAAGCTAATGATCCTGAAAGCATTACTTTCCTTCAGGATTTTTTTGGACTTAAAACATATATGAACATTGTCGAAGGGCATCAGGAAAATCTACCTACTGCTGATATTTCGATAGATGATCTTCCAATCGAGTCTCTCATCCACATTTCAAGGCATGCAGGTACCTCACCAACTCATTGGGATGATGCTCTTAAGGAGGCATATAAATTGGCTACCGGTAAAATATCGTCAAACCCAATTGACTTTTTGAATCTGATCAATACTCCTAAAACTAGAATATCCATACTGAAGACTTTTGGGGTCAATGGAAAATCAAGGGCCATATCCTTTTCTGATTTTTCAGAAAGACTTCTTGAACATAATTCTAGTGAAAATCAGGAAGCTTCACGCGGCTTACTGATAGCAAGAGGGCTTTTCGACGTATATAACGTTGACACAATTCTCCCTGCCTTTAGACTACATTATTTCTATAAAAACATTGATGGACTGTGGGCATCAACACACAGCAGTCAGGTCTATGATGATGGGCGGCCAGTAGGAGAACTCTATATGTCACCAAAACTTATCTCTAATGGCAGAATTTTAAAGAATTCTGTGGAGAAACTTCCAGATGGGAATGAATTATGGAATGAGTTAACTCACAGGGGATATATCGATGAATGGGGTGTTTTGTCTGGGAATATCGATGCATCAAGCAGTCCCGATTCCCTTTTGTTGGGGGATAACTTTTCTAACCACAAGGAACTTATATTTAAAATCTTGAGTGATGCGCATTCCCATCATTACAGAGTACTTGAACTACTTTATTGTGATCAATGTGGGACGGTTTTCTACGGAGGTGATAGAAGCCCAATTGGAAATGGGAGTATCGAGATGCTACTTTACACTCATGATATTGAATCGATACCTGAAAGACAAGCTGCAAAGTTAGTGGAGAGAAGATCATACGAAGAATATGCTATTTTTTGGCCTCAAGGAGAGCAAGAGTATGCTAAACCAAATCATTGGAGGCCAATACGAGGTGATCATAATCACTGGGCCAACTGGACACCAGCAAGCCTCAACTCGTTGACAGGTCAGGTGGAACTTGAACATGAATCCGCCCTAGAAGACCCTGAAAATTGGGTTAAAGGTTACTTATACATTATGGAACCATCTCCTAGCGAAAGTGGCGAATATAATGCACTTCCAGGGGTATGCCCGGCTTGCAATGCAGATTATTCAAATAGGAAAAGTAGGTCTTCACCCGTTAGAGGATTCCGCACGGGTTTCTACAAGATGAGCCAGATGTTAGCAAAAAGCCTGTTCTACAGGCTTTCTAGCAGCAATTTAGATAACAACAAACTGGTTGTTTTCTCTGATAGTAGACAAGATGCCGCTGAAATCGCGAATGGAATTGAGCGAAATCATTATGAAGATTTGATAAGGGAAATTGTATATGACGAATTGAGGCAAGAAGCAATCGGTTTGCCAGAGCTGTTGCAGAATTTGGAGTCAGGAAGCAGCCTTGGATCATTTGCAACCGCTTATGTTGAATCGCATGGTGACGCCAAGGACGAAATAATCAACCTATTGCGCATGGCAAATGCCAAAAACCAACCTATGTTCCAGAAATACATAGATGATGCACGATTAAGGATAGAAGAGATAAGGACTATTGGGGCTAAGAGGAGCATTGCAATTTCATCATTGCTCCCTGAAAGTCATAATATGGGACCAATTGTCAAGAATCTGCTGAAACTTGGGGTTAATCCGAGTGGCAGTACAATAGATTTGCAAACTTTTGAATGGTCCGGAATTGAGCATTTCTGGACAGAGATTTTTGATTTCCAAAATCTGGAATGGAACAAAAATGTCCAAGAAATGGATATTTCTAATGCCAGGATTGCGATTCGAAATCATATAACAAAATCTATTGCTCATTTGTTATTTAGCAGGCTATACTTCTCATTTGAATCATCAGGACTTGGTTGGGCAACCTTTTCAAATGTAGATTCGGTAATAAACAAATATTCAGGAAAAATGGACAGGCAAGTATTCCGAGAGGCATGTGATTCAACAATAAGGATTCTTGGAGATATTTATCGCTTCTTCCAGATCGATTCAAGATATTTTACAAATCCAATCACAGACGCTTCAATGTTTCCCAAGAAGATAAAAAATTTCCTTAAAAAAGTAGGGCAAGAGAACAACATTGAAGTTGGTATTCTAGGGGAACAAATATTCCGTGCCCTGGGTGAAGCAGGCCATAACAACGCCATACTTGAGACAGAGAAATTGGTTGTGGTGGTTTCGACAGCGAACGGGCCTGCCTGGATATGTGAACGATGCAAAAGACCACATTTGCATGCATCTGCAGGTGTCTGCACTAATTGTACATCTTCCCTACCAAATAAGCCAAATGGAGAGTGCAAGAACCTCTGGGATTCAAACTATCTGTCGTGGTCAGTCTCTCAAGGCAGGCATCCTATTCGCATTCATTGTGAAGAATTAACAGCACAGACTGATAACCAACTTGAGAGACAGAGGAAATTTAGGGGGTTTATTGTAACTGGGCAGAACGATGACAGGAGCGATATACGCGAAGTAGAAACTATAGATCTCTTGAGTGTCACAACGACAATGGAGGTGGGAGTGGATATTGGAAACCTGCAAGCTGTAATGCTTGCAAATATGCCACCCATGCGGTTCAATTACCAGCAAAGGGTTGGAAGGGCTGGAAGAAGGAAACAAGCGTATTCTGTTGCTCTTACATTATGTCGAGACAGGAGTCATGATAAATATTATTTCAGCAATCCAGTAAAAATTACAAGTGAAGCTCCACCTGTTCCTTTCCTTGCAATGAAACAACCGCGTATTATAAAGAGATTATTGGCAAAGGAGTGCCTAAGGCGTGCCTTTATATATGCAGGGGTTTCTTGGGAAGATTTCCCAGATGGAACTGATGTTCACGGCGAGTTTGGATATTCTATTGATCGCAAAAAGGAAGCTGGTTGGGAACAAAATAAGACCAAGATTCTTTGGTGGTTGTCAAACAATGAAGATTCAGAACGTGAAATTCTTAAGGCACTTATAAACAGTGAGGATGAAAACTTAATAAATTGGCTCAAAAGTGAGTTGCCAAAGGAAATAGACGATGTAGTCTCAAACACTGAAATAACAGGAGAAGGACTTGCTGAGAGGCTCGCAGAGGGGGCTATTTTACCTATGTATGGAATGCCGTCAAGAACACGACTTTTATATCATGGGTTGAAGGGAAATAAGGAATTCACTATTGACAGGGATTTAGAAATCTCTATTACTGAGTTTGCTCCGGGTTCCCAGAAAGTTAAGGATAAAGCCATCCTAACCTCAATTGGTTTTACTGCTCCATTACATTTCAATAATCGATGGTGGTCTCCATTGCAGGAAGATCCCCTTCCATTCCGGAGATGGATGCAACGATGCAAGGTTTGTGGATTCACCGTCAGCAAATTAGAACAGACTAATCCCACCAAATGCAGTAATTGTGATATTCCAGCAGATGAGAGAAACTTATTTTCAGAATTTCAGATAGCAACACCACAAGCTTATCGAACCGACTTGTCAAGAGGAAAGGATGCGTCAGAAGACGAGGAAGTTTGGTTTTCAATTCCCTCTTCGCTTGTAGAATCGACCAATTCCCAAATTTTTAAAAGTTTAGCTGGGACAAACTGTTCAATATCGATTTCCGAAGAGGGAAGAGTTTGGAGAGTCAATGACAATAGGGGGATGCAGTTTCGCGGAAGCATCGTTAGTACTCCACCACCTCCCACAACAATGAACGGACGCAGACCATATAAACTTGACCATCAATGGATAGCTGAAAAATATCAGGAGGGGAATGGAACACCACGAAACATGGAAAGGCTATCATTGTCTGCTGGGAAAACTACTGAAATACTTCGAATCAAACCAGTTGACGTTCAGAGAGGTCTCCTAATAGACTTCGCTGGAGCAGATGGGACAATAAATGGGGCAATAAGGGCTGGCATAATCTCTGCCGGGCACCTCATACAAAGAGTAATTGCTGACAGACTTGATATTGATCCAGATGAAATTGAAATGGGTAACTTGGTTAGACGGCAATTAGCAGCTTCAAAATGGATCTCCGAGATTGTTCTCTCAGACACACTTCCGAACGGTGCAGGTTTTGTAAACTGGGCTTCTAAGAACTTCGAAATAATTTTAAAAAATGCCTGTAAACCCGAAGATGCCACATCATATGCTGGGCAAATACTGAGTATGTCCCATGCGGCAAGGTGCGACTCTTCCTGCTATGATTGTCTGAAAACTTATAGAAACATGTCGTTCCATGGGCTTCTTGATTGGAGACTTGCTATAAATTATATAAGGATACTAAACGACATGAATTATAAGGTCGGTCTAGATGGGGAATTTCAGACTCCAGAGCTAAGTGGATGGTTGGAATCTGCATTTAAAGCTCGCGATGTATTTGTTCAAAGCTTTAATGGATATTCCAAAATTAAGTTGGGAATTCTTCCTGGGATAACTGCAGGAAACAAGACGTTTGTATTGGTTCACCCATACTGGGATTTTCGTAGACCTACTGGCATCCTTGCTGAGGCCATTGCAGATGCAAAAAACGGAGTAAATGCTCCTATGAACACTTTTGATCTGATAAGGAGACCGGGATGGTACCGTATGTATCTATCTAGGCAGGTATAAAAGAAAATGAATGCACCGATCAAAAGGATATCTCCAAGCACTGTTCACTCATTTTATCAATGTCCATTAAGAGAAGTCCTAAGATCAAACAAGGAACCCACTCTTCTACCATTTTTTCCGTCAGCGAGGTTAGGAATTGCGATACATGCAGTTCTGGAAGAAGCAGCCAAAGGAAATATTAAGAATATGTCATCGTTCGAGGAGCAATGGTCTATCCAAGTCGGTCGCGTGGAGAATATAATGGAAAAACTAGTCAGTGAAAAACACCTTGTCCCCCTTGCAGATTCTGAACGCACATACGAAGTTAAAAAAATAAGGACTTGGAATATGATTAAAAATGAATTTGTGACACCTCACGTAGGCAACAAATTTCCATCTGTGTCCATGGAAAAGTGGCTAGAATCAGCATCTACAAAGGTTAGAGGAAGGATAGATCTCTTAATCATTGGAGAAAGTGGGGCTGAGATAATAGATTACAAGACTGGAGATATAATAGATGAGAATGGAAATCCTAAGGATGAGTATCAATTACAAATGAAGATTTATGCAGCACTTTATCATGACAATTACTCCGAGTGGCCTAAAAAATTAACAATAATTGGGCTCAATCAAGAAAGATACAATATTAATTTCACTCCAGAAGAGTGTCAGAAATTAATTCTGAATCTTGAAAGCAAGCTTGATTCAATAAATCAGATAATTATGAGCATCGAACCAATTTTTAAGCTAGCAACACCCTCTCCAAATGCTTGCAGATTCTGCATGTATCGTCCTTCTTGCCGACCTTATTGGAGAGAAAGGAATAATTCAGGAGATTGGCCAAATGATATCGCTGGGAGAGTTGTAGAGATGACAATATCAGGAATAGGTCTTGTAAGAGTCGTTGTTGAAAACAATGGAGTACGATACATTATCAGGGGACTTTCCAAACGTCAATCATTGCTTGCCCAAAATCCTGTGAATATAATGGTATGCAACCTTAGCATGGATCATTTTTCTGGTCAATTCTTAGAAAACCAGATGACCATGGTTTTCGAAGAAAAATTTGACATTTCAATATAAAAATGCAAAAGCATTTTGAGGTATGGATTTATGCAGGTCTGAGAAATTCAATAATAATATATTTCAAATCTGTGGGGAATTATAGGAAAACAAGAGACAAAAGTGATTCTGAGTTCATACCCAGCCACGTTTTCTGAATATTAAAAGAAGGACTGACGATATAAGCAGCATGACCACTACCATTCCATAGAACCCATAGATAGAAGATGAAGCAGGTTCGTAAAATCCTTTTGTGAAGTTCATTCCATAGAAACCAGTCAGGAATGTAAGTGGAAGGAATATGGTGGCCACTAAGGTCAGCAACCTCAGTATATTATCGGTATACGCTGATCTAAGGGTGAAATACAAATCCCTGATATCACCTGCTCTAAGAGTATACGAATCTAGGGCCTCAATCATCTGGAATGTGTGATCATAGATATCCCTGAAATCATGGGACAGATCAGGCGACAGAAACTTTATTGCATCATTCTGAGCAAGGGACATCACATCCCTGTGCTGTGTTAAAGTGATTCTAAGATTTCCCATCTCCGATCTGGCCCGGGAAATGAAGGCCATTATATTTTTCAGGTCATTAAGCTCCTTGGATGTGATATTATCAAAGTCCAGCAGATCAACCCTGACCGAAACAAGCCAGTTCTCCATGTCAGAAAGTGCGCTGAAGAAAGAATCCACAGAAAAATCAAATACCTGGTGCATCACTAGTGAAGGGAAATTTTTCTCCTTCTTGATAGTCTTGGCACGGTTCCCAATGGAATCAATAGAATGCTGCACCACAGAAGAAGGATTCTGGTGGAGTGTCAGCATTCCATTCTCCATCAGTATTAGAAATACCTCCTCTGTATCATAACTGAATTCATCTTTTCCCGTTTTAGTGACATTTTTTGATACCATGAAGGTATAGCCAGGATAATCCTCTATCTTCACCCTCTGTTTCCCTGCATTGATATCCTCCACTGTCAGGGGATCGATGGAAAATCTCTTCTCAATATAATTAAGAAAATCAGGTGTGAAGCCTTCCACATCCGCCCAGAACAGATCGTCTGGCCCGATCTGGTCCATTATTGAAATGTCTGTTCCTGAAGAGGCCCCAATAACCTTTCCGGATAATTTTGAAACAGTTATCTTCACTAAAATCCTAAGTCATAATTCTAAATATAATTTTTCAGGGAATCAGAAAATATCCTTCATCTGTTTAATTGAAACTGAAACAGATTCAGGTGAATTTTATTAAGAATCAGAACATAAACAACAGATTGAACATGGTGAAGATACAGTTCCTGGAAAATGAATTCGAGCTTGACATGGAGGGACTTGAAGAATTTGAGGCCTTCA
>JAKAUD010000102.1 GCA_021827885.1 Thermoplasmata archaeon
TACACATGGACTGTGTGGAAGTTACGCCTGTGGAAATCGATACCTCCGTAACCAACCTACCCAGAGGCAGGGGGCAACTCCTGGGGTGGAATTGGGATCGAGTATGGTCTGTGAAGCAGGAAGCCCATGTTCTTTAGACATGGGAGGAAGTCACCGCACGATTCTACAAAAGATCAAGCCCCTCCTCCAGTTTCGATATAACTTCCTTATTGTCAGGAAGTGGATTTACTATATAGGACAACTCAGATTTCCATTTCATCTTATTGCTTATCGCTTCCAGTTTTTTACCGAGATCCATCTTTTTAAACATCTCACCACGCCTCAGCATTTTTTCCTTGATCAACGCCTCGTCATATTTCACATTCTTTATGGTCAGCAGGTAGTAAACGTCATAGATATCCCGCATTTTGTCCCTCTCGATCATGGCAGCGATTTTTTCCGCTAGTATTTCTTCTACGTTCATTACTGGAAGTGAGAATGTTGTTATGTCCGGATAAACAGGCAATAGATATTTCAACTCTGGTTTGCGAATAACATCGTCTCTCAGGCTTATGTCAATATTGATGTTTTGCAGGTGTCCAATTCTCTGATTCAGTGGTCCTTTTATTCTTATTTCGTAATTGATTCCAATTGTATCGTTTCCGACCTTATTCCCTCTTCGTTCTCTTTCGACTATCTGATACTGAACATTGAAATGGCTCAATGCAACATCCATCTTCTCATTCAAATATTTCCTGCCAGAAGTTCCTCTTTTCCCTGTAAATGTGAAATCCAAATCCTCAGAAAACCTGTTCAGGTTGAAAAAATACTTCAGTGCTGTACCACCCTTGAAAATCAAGTCATTTGTGAAAACGTAATATATTTCGTGGAGGAGCAAGATTAAAAGATAGTCCCTTTCCAACTGCCTGATATCCCTGAACTTACCGGACAATTCCATCAGGTCATGTTCATCAATCATCACAATGCCTCCTGCAACCGATTCGAATAAATATTCTGGGATCGCAACAACATCTCAACTCTTCTTGCAGTTGCCTTTGCCTTCATTCTCAATGCAAAGTCCACCAGCAGATCCACACTGATCATTTCTCTATGTAGAGATTCTGCAAATGCCTCCTCAACATATGAAAATGGGGGCGATAGATCGGAAAGGGAATCAACAATTGCCTTTTCAATCGTTGCAACGTATGCATTGCCAGTTTTCTTATATCCAAAGAATCTTTCTTTCTGGATTGTTATGAATTCTACTGCATTGTTTTCGATTATGGCAGGTCTATGGCGCCTTAGGGTTACCACACTATACTTGACAACAAACTGTTCTGTAACTGAATAGAACTGGAAAGCTGCAAACATGCTTACATAGGATGGAAAAACGATCTGTGAGGCTATTTCATAGATGTTTATTCCCCTGCCATTCTTAAGGTAATACTTACCTCTTTCTATTCTCTTGACCTTCTTATTGTTTGAAAGAAGTTTTGATACGTAGTTTTTGGGTTTGTTCATTATTCTGGCTGCATCATATATGCTGAAAACTGTTTTATCGTGTAGTGCCAGTTCATCAAGAACCTCTTGCATCTTAAGATACGCCACAGATTAGACATGCTAATAGACATTATTATTTTTATGTAACAGAATCACCAAAATTGTGGTTATATGGTAGCACAGATTATATGAGATATGATACAACCTCAGAGTTACAGTCAATAGCATTCCCTTGAAGCAATTAGTAATTTCTAGCCAGTACACTATGCACTGCCGATACCCAGAAAATCTTGGAAAAGTAGGATCGTAGCTGCATGTCCTTTTCAGAAGGCTTGAATTGATCCATGTAGAACATTCTTTCAGTTGTGTAAGCATGTATTTTCACACGGTTCAATAAAGTCTATAAATCACCTCGTCTTGATCAGTCTGTCTGATAAACATGACTACTGGTTCAAAAAAACCCCAGCAAGGAAAGAGCAAGAGCAAATCAAATAATGCAAACAAGAAGGAATTCGATCCTAACAATTATGACAGGAGAGCTCTCGAAAAAGATATGTGGGTTCTCGGCAAGTTAATGAAGGAACAGGAATTCAAGACCATTGAGGAAGCTAATGATTTTCTCAAGAAAGCAAATGAAACCGATGCAATAAATCGCTTCAAGCCGGATTCAGCAGAGGATCAGGCACAGTTTCTTGCCTATGATGCTTTCAGTAAAGAAGGGGCAGAACGCCGGAATATGGCAATGCAAGCTCTTGTAATCTCTGAGAACTGCCCTGACGCCTATGTAATTCTGGCTGAGATGGAAAGGGACAATAATAAGAAAATAGAACTCTACACTAAGGGAGTAGAAGCCGGTGAGAAGGTTCTTGGTAAAGAAATATTCGACAAAGATAAGGGACATTTCTGGGGAATTACTGACACGAGGCCGTATATGAGGGCGATGGAGGGTCTGGCGGTTGTATTATGGAATTCTGGACAGTTGGATCGGACTCAAGAAATATATGAACGGATGATAGAGCTTAACCCTGACGATAACCAGGGGAATCGATATTCACTCCTTCTTTTGTACATGTACAGGAAGAATCTTGAAAAGGCAAAAAAGATCCTGAATCAATATGATGAAGAGAGTGCTGAATGGACTTATAACAGGGCTCTGCTTCTATTCTTGACATCCGGCATAACAATAGAGTCCAAGATTGCTCTAAGAAAAGCATTCGAGTCAAACAAGTACGTGCCGGTAGTGCTTCTGAGTGAAGGAAAGCTTCCTCCTCAAGGTAATTACATATCACCGGGAGAGCCGGATGAAGCAATTTCATATGTAAGGGCAGCTGGACCACTGTGGCTGAAAAATATTGAAGCGGTGAAGTGGCTCGTCAACGAGTTCTCGGCATATATGGAGAATGAAAAGAAGGTGCCAGGACGATTCCGGAATCGATGAATGCCTTCCAAACTGCAATCTAATCGAAAAACCAATTTCAAAGATAACTAACTGAAGTAAGGTGTTGGTGAAATGAGCAAACAAAATAGAAAGGTAAATGAGAAGAGTCAGGAAAAATCAGGGAAAGAGGACATGGATGAGGAGACAGAAGAAATGGACGATATGGATACCCTTATCCGCAAAGTCAAGGAACTATCTGTCGAGAAATCCATTGAGAAACTTGATGAGGCGGAAGAATCTGCTGCAAGGCTCATAGTTTTTGGTGATGACGCAATACCGGAGATGCTGTCCATAACCAAGGATGAAAGTAACCCTGCTTTTGAACTGGCATGTTTTGTCTTGAGCGGGGTGGGGGGTCCGGTTGCCACTTCAACTCTCGTGAACATTCTCGAAAACACTGAACACAGTGAAGCCATTTCAGATTTAATATCAAACAATTTGGGAAAAGAGGCTGTTCCTCTCCTGATCGAGAAGGTGAAATCACGAATAGGAAATCCGGTGAAAGATAAAAATGGTTTCAAGCAGGTCACCAACAATCATATACTCTGTTTGGGTAATATACACTGCAAGGAATCACTCAATTTCCTTACTTCCATTCTTGACGATTTCATTAAAGAAATGCCGTCCAAATCCTTCGATATTGGAAAGCACAAGTGGAAGTATTCATCCTTTGATCTGTTTTTTATACTTGAAGCACTGGTCCGGCAGCAAAACAAGAAAGCAATACCCCACATTGCCAAGGCCAGAGATAACTTTCCAATAAAATTTGTGGATCACAAGATATGCCAGATTGCGATTGGAAAGATTGCTCTTGCCAGACCGGATGGGTTTCTTCCCATGGAGGTTATGGATATTATTATTCCCCCAAATTTTTTGCTTCGAGTTCTGGGCGAAGATGAGGGCAATGAACACGATTATTTCACGTCTGAATACGGTGATTATTTCACCAAGGAATTGTATCCACACTATGACGAACTGGCAAAGAAAGCGCATAAGAAACCAGATGAGGATCTTGATGACGATGATTTTGACGACGACGATGATTTTGACGACGATGACGATGATGACGACGATGAGGATGATGATGTTGAACTAGATGAATTCGAATAGTGTGAGGTTTAAATCCAAATCCCAACCGGCACAATGGTTCTATGGTGAAGGGGCAAATATGTGTAGAATCATCTCGCCGGAATCATCTCAGTTCTGAACTTGTTCTTACGATTATCTGAGCAAGAAAGTTCCGTTCTTCAGAGAGGAGATGAATTGCGAAAGTTATATAGGAGTTGATACATTGCTATATACGATGATTAAGACTCTCAGAGTGCGATTATACCCAAACGAAAACCAGAAGGTTCTTCTGGAGAAGCACTTTGGAGCCAATCGATTCATATGGAACTATTTTCTCCAGAAACGAACGGAATACTATGCTGAAAGCAGGAAGAACGGAAAACCACAGGGCCTTAACTATTTCAAGACAACAAAGATGCTCACTGAACTGAAGAAGGAGAAGGACTGGTTATATGAGATATCCAGCCAGTCCCTGCAACAGACCCTTCGAAAATTGGACAACGCATTCACTGCATTCTTCAGGAAGAATTCTGATTATCCAACGTTCAGGTCAAAGAAGGACAACCAGTATTTCATCATACCACAATACGTGGAGGGCAGTGGAAACAGGCTCGTCATTCCCATGTTCAAGGAGGGGATAAGGTTCAGGGACAAGCACCAGATCCCTGAACCAATAGATCAGATAATCATCACCAGGCAGGTAAATCGATATTACGCCTCCATCTATTATGAGAGTGATGACAAACCACAGAAAGGAGATCAGAAAAACGGTATTGATGTTGGCCTGAAAGTATTCGCAACGTTATCAGACGGAATACAGGTAAAGAATCCAGGGCATCTCAATAGTGTAGAGAAAAGAATAAAGAAACAGCAGCAGAAACTTGCAAGAAAGGAGAAGGGATCTAACAACCGGAAAAAGCAAATCATCAGGATCGAGAAGCTATACCAGGAACTTTCAGACAAGAGAACAGACTTCCTTCACAAGGTATCGACAGCGATAACCAAACTATCGGATACCATTGTCATGGAAAGTCTCAACATAAAGGGAATGATGCAGAACCACCATCTTTCAAAGGCAATAGCCGATGTTTCATGGTACCGGTTCAAGAAGATGATACAATACAAAGCAGAATGGAACAACATCAATTTCATAGAGATAGGGATGTGGGAAGCATCATCAAGAACATGTTCAAGATGCGGATGGATCGACCACGAACTGAAACTATCGGACAGGATGTTCATCTGCAAGTCATGTGGTCTGGAAATTGATAGAGACCTGAATGCAGCAATCAATATACGAAATATAGGCCTCATAAAAGTAGGGTTGGACAGACCCGAATTCACGCCTGTGGAAATCGCAACGTCGGCGGAACTCTTCAATCGGAGAGATCTACGAGATGTCGGTCAATGATGCAGGAACCTCCGATCCTTCAGGGAGGAGAGGATGTCAGACTATTGCGCAAACTGAATAATTTCACTTTAAGGATCAGGGACTCATAAAGAAATATGCGTTCTGGCAATCTCTATTTATGGCTGCCAGAGGACAGAGCAATATCTTGAGTAGGATAAAATAGTAATAAAATTTTTTCCATAGATTTCGCGTTTTGGAACTCTCTTGAAGCGGAAGTTCCACCAAAATTTAAAAAGAAAACTATCTAAATATACTGCGTTTTTCTACTTTTTCCGTTTAAGTTCCAGTTTTTTTCTTGTGGCTACAGTTATATTTCGCGTTGGAATAACAGATGGCAGAGTCACTCCAAGTGACTCAACAAGTTTTAGCCCAAGTTCTCTTGGTTTTGGAACTGAATTATATTTCACAGCACTAACATGCACCTCTATGCTGTTTATAGATGACAATTCATGAATACCCTCCTCTACTGTGACATTGATATCCTTCCATTTTTCTCTAAGATGTTTTTCTATTATGTATGATAACTTGGCGATAAACACATGAGTTCTAGTCCGTTCTTTCTTTCTAACATTTATTGGACGTAATTCTATGGTATCTGACTTCATCGTTCTGAATGCCCATTCTACATTTGCAAGATCTTTGTACCTGCCATGAATGATATCCATATTTCCTTTATCAATGGGAAGATTTGATCTTATCACATAACAACCGTCAAGGTATGATTCCTCTTCAAGAGCTTTTTCATTAATCTTCATGGACAATATTCGATCAGTTACATCTATACTTACGAATCCTGAGATATTCAACTTCTCAATCTTCTCATTGACTGTGAAAACTGCAGTGGAAACACCTGCCTTTGGATGTTCTGACAGGTATAGATTCCTCTCATTAACAACATTCCTGATCTTTTCTATCTTTCTATTCCTATTGGTTTCTATCTCCTTTTTACGTACAGGGTTTCTTCTCATTATGTATCTTATGTTTTCATGAATGATCTCACATAATTTCTCTGTGAATAATTCCATCTGAATAACATTCTGTTTCAACAGTGTTTCCATCTGTGCTTTTGTTGTTGCTGTTATGTAATAGAATTTCTCATGATCAAGATCGGCAATCTGATCTGTCTTGATCATTCCTCGATCACCAACCATTGTTACGGATTCACAATCGAATTCCGATGCAAGTTTCTTCACCTGAGATGTGAATGTTTTCACATCGGAGGTATTTCCATTGAATACCTCAATGGATATTGGCCATCCATCATCATCTGTCAGGAGACCAATGACAATCTGCTTCTTACCTTTCTTTTTATCTCTGTTATAACCCCAGTCTGCGTATTCATTCTTCTCTCCTTCAAGATAACTTGAGGTAACATCATATAGATATAGAACAGGTTTCTTTTCCTTATATCGTGAAGTGAAGAGTTTCTTCTCAATGGATCTCTGATTCGTATCTATCCAGTCCAATGCATCATATAGATCATCTTCGTTGAATTTCTCCATACCAAGTATATCTATTACTGCATGTCTTTGAGCCAATCTCACATTAGCCATTCTTGATCCAGGTTCAATAAGTCTTGCAAGTATCATCCAAAGTGCACGTTTTGCTTTTTCTGTATTGCCTAAAGCTTTCACTATGTTGAGATCCTGTGCAGTCTTGAATAGTGAAAATACAGCACCCACTGAAAGTCCTTGAGTAGTATCAATATCATTACGATCAATAAGAAAATCAGCTAAATTCTCCTTATATTTCAGTGCCAATTTTATTGCCATTATCTCATTTGGAGAGCATTTTGAAATGTTTGCTATTGTTCTATGCTTAACCTTATTTCCATCCCTGTAAGAATCACGGATGAGAACTCGGGTATATTCTTTGCCACCTATACGGGTTTTGCCCTCCTCAACATGCACTAGATAGTATACAATAATAGTATATAAGTATTCCTACTATTAGTGGCTACTTTCAAAATAGACAAATAATCATCATCAATCAAACATTCACTGTAAATTACAACGATTTATAATAGGAAAATGGTGGAACTTCCGTTGAATCCAAATGCAAAATATTCTTTGGATAATGACTTTTGAGATAAGAATGCCCGTGACAGCACTGGCTATTCTATATAATCAACAAAATTTAATATCAAATTCATCAATGCTGATACGTGAAAGGTGCTTCCATAATTGCCGAGGATTATCTCAAATGCATTCATGAATATATGGAATTACAGGGATATGCAACCCTTACCGACATAGCCAATATACTGGGGACCGCAAGGCAAACAGTCTTTGACGAAATAAACATTCTAATAGACAGGAACCAGGTTGAAAGAATAGATAAGGGAAGATATCGGCTCACTGAAATAGGAACAAGGGAAGCCATGAAATTCCTGAGGAAGCACAGGGTAGCAGAGATTCTCCTATGGAAAGGGTTGGGAATTACGTGGTCTGAACTCGATGATCAGGCAATGGGCATAGAGCATGGGATGACTGAAACCATTATTCAGAAAGTGTGCCATAACTATGGCTGCCTCAAATGTCCACACGGCAATTTTGTTCCGGACGAAGAAGGGATTGTTGCTGAGCCTGAAGATTTCAAACTAACTGATTTTTCACACCAAAGAACAGTATCTCTATCAAGAGTCGTTTTTGAAAGCCCGGAAATTCTCAGATTCCTTGAGGCTAATTTCATTTTACCAGGAAGGGAGATTACAATTCTAAACGGCAATTCTATTCATCTCCCCAATTCCAAAGAACCACTAAAGGTCCCGGATATATTTTTTAGTGCCCTGAGATTTCTTGATGCGGATTCATGATTTGGATTGATTTCACCTTATAAAATTCAATTTAATTATCTGTTGGAATACATATTTTTGCAGATTCGTTACAGGAATATTTGATTCATATCTAATGAATTTAGAAATTTCTGATAGTTCTTAAATATTAACATGGCATATCATCGAATCCAGGAGACAAATGATGGTTTATAAGGGGAATGGAAAAAAGACAGGAGGCAGTTCGGAGGGTGATGATCAGGCAATTAGAGTAATCCTTCCCAATAAGAGAAAGGGAGAAATGTACGGAGTAGTTGAGAAACTTTCTGGTGCCTCGCATCTTACGGTAATGTGCGAAGATGGCTTTACAAGAATATCAAGGATACCAGGAAAGATGAAAAAAAGGATGTGGATAAAGGAAAGGGATCTGGTCATTATAAAACCCTGGCAATTCCAATCAGAAAAGGCCGATGTTGTTTATAGATATACCCAGACACAAGCTGGATATTTGAGCAGAAACCGTCTCTTGCCAGACGTGATAGACATATTTAAGTAATTTTATGGAAAATGATAAGAGTGCACTGAAGCAACTCCTGGAATCTGGTGAATTCAGGAGGGGGGATGATCCCGGCCGTAAAACTGTCGATAAGGTTTTTGATGCAAGAACCCTTGATGCAATATATGAAGTTATGAAAAGATTCAGGGTTGACATCATCGATTATCCAGTATCAACGGGAAAGGAATCTGTCGTATTCAGGGCGGTTATTAAGAAAAAGAGCATAGCCATTAAGATCTACAAGATGTCCACGCTGGGATTTAATTCGGTAAGAGAGTATATAGAAGGGGATTATCGGTTTGAAAAAGAGAAACTTTCCAGAAATTCACTTGTTTATGTCTGGGCAAGAAAAGAATTCATCAATTTAAAAAACATGGAAGAAAGGGGTGTGAAATGCCCCGTTCCCATTGGGGTCCACAAAAATGTGCTTCTTATGCAGTACATTGGAACAACACTCAAACCTTCACCTCAGCTCAGAAATGTAGGGCATGAACTAGTCGCAAATTATTTTTTTTCCGCAATGAAACAGTACAAGAAGATGGTCGAGAAGTGTTATCTTATTCACGCAGATCTGAGCGAATATAATATCCTCTGTTACAGAAACAACTCTTACATAATAGATGTTGGGCAGAGTGTCCCTATTACACATCCAATGGCAAGAGATTTCATGAAAAGAGACATAAACAACATGATAGTGTTTGCCAAAAAAATGGGAATATCCCAGTCTGAAATTGAAATACCAGAATTTTACTATAACTGGCCGGATGAACCAAAGAAACTGATCAGAAAATAATAATAAGGATTATAATGATATTGAAAAAAATGGACAGCCCTGAAATACCGCACAATGAGATAGATCTCAAGATTCCAAGGGAGAGAGTTGGAGTTCTGATCGGGCGGGATGGGGAAACAAGAAAAAAGATAGAGGAAATGGGCGAAATTTTTCTGGCTATTGACTCAAACGAAGGCGATGTTCATATTATTCAGAGGGGCGATCCGCTTAAGGCAACAATCAGTGGTGAAGTTGTCAGGGCAATCGGAAGGGGCTTCAACCCGGAGAAGGCTATGGCTCTATTCGATGAAAATTATCAATTAATCGTAATGACACTGAGAGATTATGCCAGAAAGGGTTCCAGAAGAATTGGAGAAATAAAGGGCAGAATAATCGGGAGAGAAGGAAAAACCCGAAAGGTAATGGAAGATCTAACAGGAACCAGCATTTCCGTCTATGGAGATACTGTTTCTGTGATTGGGGATTACATATCAATAAAATATTCCATAGAAGCCATCAGGATGATTATTGAGGGCAGAAAACAGAGAACAGTCTATAATTTCCTTGAAGGCAATGTTAAGAAAATGAAGATGGAGAAACTGGAGGAAGCTTTCAGATAACACTATCTCCAATGCACTGATCTTTATCAAGGAATGTGTGAAACTTTCTTTTATATTTTGAAACAAGATTGGGAGATTTTCTCAGATTGCATATCCAACCAATAACCGTACTGTATGCGCGATTCTATTCAATAAATGCGGTACCAACCTTTTTACACATTTCTTGAGGTGAGGAAAAGTCTTTTATTCTTCACTTTGAATATGGGCGACGAAATGATTAAACAATATACTGGAAAAGGCATCCATGACATTTGCAAAACGTTCTAAAATTCCAGGAGGATCACGCAATAGAAGAAGAGCATTACGATGTGTGCTTGGCAGTAATCCAATTGTTTGCTTATATTATCCTATAGAATATAACACCAAAAAAAGATGTAAACCTATTGCAAAAAAAGCGGCAATCGAAAATAGAATGATGAGCGGAAAGCGCTTTTGATGGGCTAATTGACCATTTGGAAAATCTATTTATATAGGAATCAAATAAACGGACCAGAGCGATGTCTGAGAATAACACAACCACAGAAGGAAAATTTGTGACTGCCATTGTTGACCTTTTTGTTGATACATCAAAAATGGAAGAGGTGGTCAGTGCGTTAAATAGTCTTGAAGCGGTAGAAGAGGTTTATGAGGTAACTGGGGAGTTTGATATAGCAACCGTAGTTACATCTAGGAGTATAGAAGAATTTCGCGATACTCTAAAAAATAAGATAATGAAAATTCCTGGGATTAAAAGTGTAGTGAGCTCCATAGTTTTGAGTTCAGACAAGGGACCCAGATCAAGAAATACGAAGCAGTAGAACACAGTATCTCCTCGGTTTTAATGGAAAAGGGGGGGGATGTTCATTCTTGTGGTGAAATTATGAATGTTATTTGTAGTGTTGAGAAAATTAAGTACGGTCAGTCAAACAGTTTGGAAAATTCGATAAACCATCAGAAAGATTTGAAGCTGTTCCGTGGGTACTCCATATTACAGCTTAAGGCAATGCAAAAATCTGGCAGGGGCGGTTAATATTGATTGGAATCAGGCATATTCTCGTAATAGCAGGTCTATGGGCTGCCATAATTTTTTTCGCATGGATTTTATCAAAATATCTAGAAATCGTTTATGGAAATAAAAAAAGTAAACTTGATTATATATTTGACCCGGTTGATAACTTTATTTACGCCATAATAGGTGTGGACAAAAATAAAACAATGAAATGGAAGGAATATTTTCTTCATGTTTTTATCTTCAGCATATTCACGGCAGCTATTTCATTTTTAATCCTGTATTATCAAGGAATTTTGCCGCTAAATCCGATGCAGTTTCCCGATATCAGCTGGTCGTTGGCATTAAACACAGCGATGTCAATTTCCTCAAACACCAATCTGCAGCATTATGCCGGGGGATCCCAACTTTCGTATCTGAGCCAGATGGTCGGCATACAATTCCTCCAATTTACGTCAGCCGCAACTGGTCTAGCAGTGGCTGTGGCTATTTTTAGGGGATTCAGTGGTAAAAGAAACCAAACTGATGATTTGGGAAATTTCTATGTTGATCTCACAAGGAGTCTTACAAGAGTTCTTATCCCACTATCTTTCATCTTCGCTGTTATACTTGTCGCAAGCGGAATACCGCAATCATTATCTGGCTATAGGCAAGTCCTGACATTATCAGGAGTTGAACAGGTATTGAAAACAGGTCCTGTGGCGTCCCTGGTAGCAATTATGCAGTTGGGCACAAACGGAGGGGGCTACTTTGGATCAAATTCTGCCTACCCCTTCCAAAATCCTAACCCAATTTCAAATTATATCCAGATGGGATTAATGATGATAATTCCCACATCCATGCCTTTTCTGTTTGGAAGGATGGTTAACAGGATGAAGGAGGGAAGAACAATCCTCATAGCGTCCTACGGGCTTTATGCAATAGATATGGTAATTGCATTCATCACGGTGACTGTTATGGGTGCCGGTATGGAGACCAGGTTTGGCCCATTTTCGTCGGTATTCTGGACCGTAACAACAACAGCCTTTACAACAGGTTCTGTCAATGCCTCACTGGCAGCATTTAATCCTATTGTAATTATAGCTGCCTTCATGGGAATGCTGATTCAAGCCACTCCCGGAGGCATAGGGGTAGGAGCGATGTACATGCTGATGTATATCGTAATTACAGTTTTCATTGTGGGGCTAATGGCGGGTAGAACGCCGGAATACCTTGGGGCAAAGATAACTGCTGGAGATGTCAAACTTGCAGTAATTGGCTTTTTATCGCATCCTATAATCATCCTTATTCCAACTGTAATTGCCTATGCTGGAGGATACGTACATGCCATTAATTATGGCACTGGACCAACCAGTTTCACTCAGATTTTTTATGAGTTCACTTCTGCTGCTGCGAATAACGGCTCTGATTTTCTTGGAACTACTGCCAACACGCCTTTCTTCAACGTTTCAACTGGAATCGTAATGTGGGCAGGCAGATTCATTCCCATATTCGTGATGCTTGCAATTGCAGGGAGAATACAGGAGAGGAGAAGAAGCAATGAAATAACGCTCAGGACTGATGATCTAATTTTCCCGATTGTCTTAATAGCCAGCATTTTCATTCTCGTTATCCTGACGTTTTTCCCTTTTCTTTCAGTAGGTCCAATTTTGATGCACCTGGAGGGGATCAAGAATGCGCTCTGAGGTTAAGTCCAATATGAATACATCAAAAGGAAATGGCAGCTCAGAGGAAAAAATAAGCTGGAAGAAGATTTCATTAGATTCTATCCTCAGGCTAAATCCTGTAAGGCTTATCTCAAACCCTGTGATGTTTGTAGTCGAATTATCATTCTTTGTCGTCCTGATTATGGCGATAGATCCTTCCGCGTTTCCTAACCTCGCACAACAGCAAAATAGGCCTTTCTATGGAATTGTTTCCATGATTCTGCTCATAACTGTCTGGTTTAGCACACTATCAGATTCCTTTGCTGAAGCACGTTCAAGAGCCACAGCGGAGGGATTAAAAAAACTGGAGGCAGAAACACCAGCTAAACGGATACACCTTAGGGAAGATGGTGGTCGAGAAATCGAGGCAATATCCTCATCTGAACTCAGGAAGGGTGACACGATAATGGTGGCCAAAGGAGACCAGGTACCCATTGATGCGGAAGTAACAGAAGGCATAGCGATGGTGGACGAGTCTCTTCTGACCGGGGAATCTGCCGGTGTAAGAAAAGCAAAGGGGGACACACTCATTGGAGGTTCAAAGGTGGTCAGTGACTCAATAATCGCCATAGTAACCACTGATCCTGATGACACATACATTAAGAAACTTGTGAGAATGGTAGAATCCTCAAAGAGGCCAAAAACCCCAAATGAAGTTGCGCTATCGGTGCTTCTCCTTGGACTCACTGGAGTATTCACAATTATTCTTATTGCACTAATCGGTCTCTCGCTCACACTTAGCCTTGGAGCCGATCTTTCCGTTCTAATCGCACTGTATGTATGTCTCCTTCCTACTACAATTGGGGCATTGCTTCCTGCTATTGGAATATCCGGTATAACAAGAATGTCGAAGAATAATATAATTGCAAAATCCGGCAAAGCCATAGAAACTGCAGGGGATGCGGACACCATTCTACTTGATAAAACGGGAACCATAACTGTGGGAAATAGATTGGCAACAGAGTTTATACCTCTGGGCAAGCATACCGAGAGAGAACTTGCAGAAGCGGCCTTCCTTTCATCATGGAATGACGATACCCCTGAAGGGAGAAGCATACTTGAGCTTGCCTTCCAGAAAGGATTCGTACCAAAAGAATTTGATGCATTGAGGGAGGGAGTATTTGAGGAATTCAGTGCTGTTACAAGGAGAAGTGGGGTGCTTCTTGTTGACTCAGATGATTTTACTCTGCCAAAGGGAGGTAAGGAGTTCTATCAGAGACAGAGATTCCGGAAGAAATTTGATCTCGTTACCACGATGGTGGATGATACGATAATCTTAAAGGGAGCACCTGAATCTATTAAAGAAAGCATTGGCTCGCAAAATGTTGAATTCGATGAGATTGTAAACCGGGTTACATCAGAGGGAGACACGCCAATTGCAGTTTCAATTCACGGGGATATCCTTGGAATAATAAGATTCAAGGACATCCTGAAGAAAGGTATCAAGGAAAAGATACTGGGTCTGAAAAAGATGAATATAAGGCCAATAATGGTAACAGGGGATCACCCTCTTACAGCAAAGAGTATTGCCAATGAGGTAGGAATCACGGAATTTATCTCGCAGGCCAAACCTGAGACCAAATATCAGAAAGTAAAAGAGGAACAGTCCGAAAACAGGATTGTAGCCATGATAGGCGATGGAACAAACGATGCTCCAGCTCTCGCTGCAGCTGATGTTGGCCTTGCAATGGCTTCAGGAACATTTCCCGCAAAGGAGGCAGCCAATATGATTGATCTTGAGTCTGACCCATCAAAAATAATCGATGTAGTTATACTGGGCAAACAGCTCCTTATGACCAGGGGTGCTGTGACAACTTTCAGCATAACGAATGATGTTGCTAAATATTTTGCAATTGTTCCCATAATGTTTGCAAGCGTACCTGCCCTTAATGCCCTGAACTTCTTGCAATTGACTCCCCGTATTGCAGTACTATCTGCTCTGATATTCAATGCCCTCGTAATACCTGCGCTGATTCCACTGTCGATAAAGGGCACAAAGTTCAAGCCTCAAAGCACACTGAGAATCTTCCTGAAAAATTTGACGATATATGGTGTTGGAGGAGTCATCCTTCCATTTGCAGCCATTAAAATGATCGCCATCGTATTGGTTTATGCAAGAGGTGTTTTATGATGAATAAAAAATATTTTACAATGCCTATTAGGGCAGCTATCGTTCTCGCTGTAATTTGCGGGTTAATATACCCCATAGCAGTTACTGGAGTGGGGCAGGGGTTGTTTCCATACCAGTCAAACGGAAGTGTCGCATCGCTGAATAATACTGCCATCGGTTCATATCTAATTGGACAGTCCATAAATTCACCAGACCTTTTCCATATAAGGAACGATTCTGCATCGGGAGTCGATCCTGATATCACGGTTGCTTCTGCAATGAACCAGGCATTGACTATCCACAACAACACTAACATATCATTGGTTTATCTCCATAACCTCATACAGAATAATACGAGATACACACTTCTGTCTTTTGGAACAGCTTATGTCAATGCCTTGAGATTAAATCTAGATTTGATAATGGCTTTCCACGACAGCGTGGGATATTACGGGAAAATATATGCAAATGTTACCAAATCTTAGTGGAACTGGAATTGCAATAACGACATATGCTAAATTGGAAGATTCCGCTTCAGGGAAAATGGAAGAGCCATAGAATTTGAGCAGTGCATTAAAGTAGGTATACTTTCATCATTGTTCTTTTTCAATCAGTGAATCCACAAATAACCAGCAAGGGGTAAAACCTTAACCTTATATGATAAACATGTATTCCGTGATTGAAGCGGGGTGGGGTAGTTAGGAAATCCCGACGGGCTCATAACCCGTAGATCGATGGTTCAAATCCATTCCCCGCTATTTTTCATTTCTTCAATCTTTTTCAGTATCCCTTCAAAGTTGGAATCTCCGGTTATTATCTTTCCCCTGTATCCGAAACTCCTGATCTTTTCACTGGTAGGCCTTCCGATGGCAAATATCAGGAAATCGTGAGGAAACCCAATATTTTCTTCCCTTAATATATTGAAAAAGATCTCTGC
>JAKAUD010000223.1 GCA_021827885.1 Thermoplasmata archaeon
AAGAAAATGGACTGAAACCTTCAGGAATCCTGGTTTTTACCGAAACTCATTGCTCCCCGTAAGTCAGGAGGTTTTCTACGAAGATCTTTCCATCCTCCCTCACAAATGACAGGAGGCTGCCATCAACCAGCCCAATCTCTTCCCCAACTTTTCTTGGGACAGTTATCCTGTAGGAATCCCCCTCTACATATACATCCATAACGTAAAAAATTTCCTTATTAGTCATTATTACGGGTTGACAGGTTAAAAAACCTTATGTATTCAATATGATATAATTGTGAATGAACAGTTCGGATATCCCTTCAAAGCGTGAATTTGAGGTTTATGTCCCAGAGTTCAATTTGCAAGGCGACGCTTTTCCATTCTACATCAAGTGGAATGGGCGTCTAGATAAGATAGTTATCTCTTATTCATCTGGAGTTGCTCCGAATACCATAAATAATGTAGATGCAGAAGCCCTTAAACTGGGCAATGGTCATATGGAGGTCTCCTCTGTTGAGATAAATGGTTTCCTAAGTGGATTATTTATTGGAGTTTTTGACAAAAAACACAATGAGAAGATTGAAACCATAGTCTTTGAACTGTTTTCGAATCAGATAGTCGAAAGATCAGAACAGTCAATAAAACTCTTCAGATCTGATTTAAAAGCCGAAGCGGTGCCAAAGGAGATTTTCATTGATAACAAGAAACTTCAGAAAAATGGAACAGAGATAATCATTCCGAGTAGTAAAATCATTTTTAAGAATTATGGGCTAGGAACTTCACTCGTGATCATTGATATAGAAAGTACAGGAATCAAGAAGGCATTACCAAGCGATTATGAAAAAATGGAACTCCAACTAAGAGAAGACACAGAGCACGAGGTCTTGAAGGTGATAGGTAAATACCCCGACCATGAAAAAATTTTATCTAACTATTTGGAACTCCTAAAATACCCTTTATCAGATACGTTCACTTCCGACGAAAAAAAAGATATATATCAAGAAGTGAAAGACCTTGTTGACGATAACGAAATTCTAAGAGAAGATTTGTTTTCAGGAATTTTGAGCGCAATTACCCGTAACACATCGTTCACGAATATATTACTAAGCTTCGTTACTTACTTAAATTCTGTTAAGCCCAGCAAAGTTCTGTTAATCAACCCTTTCATAGAGCTTGAAGTGCCTGAAGGTAACTCTGAACTAAAATTGGTACTTCATCGTACCGACCTTTCCTGGAATGACTATGATAAATTGCAATTGGAACCAATTAAAATTACAGCAACAAAGTTTTCTAGATTCAAGATTAGTGATTTGCTCAGTTTTAGTGGGGAGAGTGCTTAAATGAGCTCTCACATAGATCCAAAAATACTAGAACTAACGGCTGTGGCTGCCAAACCAGTGGTGGAAAGAGCCGTTAGGAAGATAGGCCAACGTGTGGAAGAGACAGAAACTGTGCTGTCAAAAGACTTTGAGATCGGAGAAAAAGAGATAAGAATCCACTGTCCAGAACGGACACAATCATATTCCGCAACAATCTCTGTGAAGAAGGTTCCATTGCTTAAAAAAAGAGTTTATTTTAAACACGGTCGAATCAAGCGAGCATCAATTCGCCCTGTGCGTTCGTTAAAAAGAATAGATGCGATTATAGTTCATGAAGATGGTTTATCCCTCGATCTTGGCAAACTTCAGTCTGGGGAAGATTACTTTATGGAGATAGATTATATTTTAGAAGACAGTGAATTTCTTGACAGTATAGTGGATAGGTCAACTCCCAGAGAGACACCACATTCCCCCGACCAATTTTGGATGGTTGCGTCACTAAAACACCTTGATCTTCTCTTGTCACAATATGGTACTGTAGACCTTTACGACCTAGACTTCAGTGTGGATGTAAACATATCCCAGGATTTAGAAGCTAAAATACCTAAAGTATTCAGACAGCAAATTCAACAGCTGATAAAGGTTGCTGGACCCCTTGGAAGAGACGAACTGTTTAGAGAGTATTTTAATCTCCGGCAGCTAAAGAGTAAACCGTATGGGAAGGATGCGTTACAAAAATACCAAGAAGTGATGGATTTATTTATCCCTTCAAAATTTAAAACCTTCGTGGACGTAAGAGGTGATTTTGAGTACTTTTCCTGCGAGCGTGGAGTTGCAGAATACACTCTTGCTTTTCTATCTTATCCTAAATCGATGATCGTGACCTCAAGAACTGATTTAACTCTGAAAGAACCTATAGCAAAAGGGAGATTAATTTACAAGAATATCTCACTTCAGGAAGAGATCGAAAAAATATTATCCAAATGAGATGCAGGCCGCATTCATCCATTGATTATCCTCGGTGAGGATCAGGAGGAAGTTCATGAATGATCCGGCATTCAGGAATAGATTCGAAAGAAAGGAAGTTGAGGCGAAACTAGATGAGAATTGAGGAAAAGTGTTCCAAATTCTGCTGGAGCAGATCACTCTTAACTGTAAGAGATCTAACAACATTCACTTTTGTTTCAATAAATTCATTAACCAGATCTCAAGTCAAACACTTTAGGAGGATAATAAAATTAATGATACTATCGAAATTTAACTTCGCAAGTTATAAATTGTTCCAATTGCATACTCTTCTACAAGATGAAGAATTTTGAATCTGAATTGACAGTAAAGGATCTTTTTGCCGAAGTATTGTTTAGAATACCTGATTATCAACGAGGGTACAGCTGGGATGAGGAACAACTGGATGATATATGGGAAGACTTAGATAATCTTCATCAAACTAACGAGCATTATACTGGTTTAATTACGGTCACAGACTTCGAAAACCAGGAGGCAAAGTGGACTGGTTTCAAATCACAATATGTTATAGATGGACAGCAACGACTTACTACCTTAGTCATATTATTAAAAACGCTAATTGATAGGGCCCTTAAAATAGGAATGAAAGAGCTTGATACACGCCCCATCCATGATGTAGTTCAAAAATATCTTTATAAGGAAAATGTTAACACACCCTCATTAAAAGTAAGCATCTTGGGGTATGCTTCTGACGACCCTTCCTACGATTATTTAAAAAGCAAAATATTAGAAATCAAAGAGCATCCCACGGAGGGCGTTCAAACTGCCTACACTAAACGGCTTCGTTATGCCAAAAAATACTTCGAAGAGAAGGTAAAATCCTACAATGAAAGAAACATAAACGAACTATTCCAAATTATAACAAATAAGCTCGTTTTCAACCTTTATAACGTTTCTGGCGACAAAGAAGTTGCTATGATATTCGAATCAATGAATAATCGTGGGAAAAAATTAAGCGTACTTGAACTTCTCAAAAATAGGTTAATGTATCTCTCAGAGAAACTTCAGGTTAAGGACGAGAGTAAAACAGAACTAAGAGAGAAAGTGAAGAAGGCATGGAAAGTCATTTATGAGTGGCTAGGGAAAAATGAATTGCTGGACGATGACGAATTCTTGAGGGCTCACTGGATTATGTATTACAACTATGACAGAACAAAAAGCAAGGCTTTTGCTGATGACTTGCTAAACAACATATTTTCAATTAAAAAAGCTTACAGCAATGAAAATAGTTTAACGTATGAAGATATCTCCAAATATGCAGTGTCCTTGTCAGAAGCCGTAAAACACTGGTATTACATGAATTTCCCTGATAAAGCAGCTGGGCAATACGACAAAGAAATAATATATGAACTATTAAGGCTAAACAGAATTGGCTATACTGCATTTAAGCCTTTAATCATGGCAATTTTATTGGGGCATCAAGAAAAAACAGATTTTGATCTGACAGCAAAGATACTTAGAAAATGCGAAGATTACATCTTCAAAGTCTTCGCATTATCCAATATGCAATCAAATACAGGTGATAGCCACTTTTATAGGAGAGCAAAAATGTATTTCGATGGAGAGTTGACAAAACAAGAAATTTTTAGGGATATAGAAGAGAAGGTAAATTTTTACTTCAGAATACAGAATTTCAAAGAGTTGATAGATAAAAAATTTGAGGATGACGGAGATGGCTATTATGCCTGGAATTACATTACTTATTTTTTATTCGAGTACGATCTTTACCTGAAAGAAACAACTAGGGGTCAAGAGGGCAAAGCTATAGATTGGGCAAAATACACGGAATACAAAAAGGATTATCTTAGTATAGAACACATATACCCGCAAAAAGATGACAATGAGTGTTGGAAGAAGATTTTTGGCAAATACAACAAGAAAAACAGGAATGCGTTAAAAAATACCTTGGGTAACTTATTACCATTATCCACACAAAGAAATTCTACTTTTCAGAATAACTGCTTCCAAGAAAAGAAGGACGACAAAAGAGGAGGGGGATATTGTGTAGGCTCCTTTAGTGAGGCTGAGGTTAATAAAATAAAGGAGTGGAATGTGGACGGCATCAAAAATAGGGGGATAAGGATGCTCGAGTTTATGGAGAAGAGGTGGAATATTTCTATAGATGACAAACTAGCGTTACTTCATTTAAAAAATGTCCAGTAAATTGTTTTAATGCTCCTACTTTTCATAAAACAAAAACGATTCTAAATTGTGTGAAAGTATCGTAGAGAAAATAAGATTTGGATATGTCTTGGCTTAGGGTGTTTTTGGTGAAGTTTCTGTAACTAATATAATTTTATCCAGCATAGAAAGGCTAGTACGTAGAATAACTTAAAATATAGTTCCGGTTCTATTCTACGAAGGGTGGAAGCGTTAGGAGTAAGATTAATTACGTGAATAAGTTTCTGTTGTAATGGACTATGTATCCACGCCAGAGGGTGCTGAACTATGCATAAAAAATTCATTGAGGTTGCTGGAGGATGCCCTCAACTCAAGTTTATCATTCCCAACCGCGGGAGCGTTAAGTGAAATCGGTCTAGAAGAAGCCGCTAAGGGTTTTCTTATATTAATTTGCCTAAATAAAGCCGGTAAGATCCAAAAGGCAATATCGGTAGATTTAGACCAAGATCTCCTTAATATGGTGAAAAAAATAAATGAATTCTCTAAAAAAGTAGATTGTGAGAAACAGTTGTCTCTAGCGTTTAGAGAACATAAAGTCAAGACTGAATTCATTAGAGAAATTGGGAGTTTATTTAGCAATACCGACTTTACAAAATCTGATGCAACGAGAAGACTACTGAGTCAGTACTTGAAAGACATGGTCCCAAATCTTACGGATGATAATATTAACAGTATATTATCTAAGCCAGAAATTTTAGATAATGTAAGATCGCAAATGATCGACATTGAGGAAGTAATAAAGGGGATTTCTGGTAGGATTAAGGAGTCTGGCTTTTACGTTGACTGGAACGGGAAGGGTTTCACGTATCCAGCGATTGAGAAGAATATAATAATAAACATGATTAAATTTTTGTTCAGCATGGTATTTGCTGCCATAAAAATCGCTGATTTATACCAACTAAAGTTCCAGGTTCAAGCGGATTTTATTGAACTAAGCAAAAAACTTAATAATTTTAAGGCTAGACTCGCTTAGTTTATATCAATCTAATTTCAAAGCACAGTTGTTTAGTTCCTTTTTGCTATTAATCAGAGGGTTATTGAAAATTTTCTATTACTATAAATTTGCTTGGTGAAAAGACGGTAAAATCTATTTCGGGTCTAATCTTGATTTTTCCATTTCTTCTCTTTTGGGTCCCAAACACTTTTGTCTTCAAAATGCACTTTGGCTTCTGGCTAGATATGGCTCTCTATTTCTCTTACAGAACCAATAACTTGAGCTAAATTGCATGTGCTGTCTCCAACTCTAAGTTCATGGGTGTGTATATTGAAGTGACGAAATGCACTTTTTGATTCAGGCGGTTCTTCATCTTTTTTCAATCCGCTTTTACTCCATCCCCACGGGATATTCTTTGAGTGTCTTGGAAGCCATTCTATAAGCCGCTCATCGATGTGTTCAAAAGAGTTTCTAACATCGTTTGACAGAATAGATTGCTTCTTTTTTATTCCTAAAATATTCCTTAAGACCCTCGCCCTCAGTAGGGCCCGCTTATCAGACCCATCTCTTTTGGGTGAAGGATTTGGCCAGAGTAGCTTAGAAACAATGGAAGCTGAGGACATGATAGAGTGTAGTCTAGACCATATTCGGCTATTTAGAATTCTCTTAGAATCAACATCACTAGATGGGACCTCTTTAAGAAGATTGTCAAATTCATCGTAAGCAACTAATATAGACCTACATTGTTCCCTGATCTCAATCGTAGATTCAACCAACTCACTATTCTCATAAAGCGTCTGTTCTCTATGTCTGGGACCAGTTTCAGGATTTGTTAGGCGTAAATGTAAGGTTCTTGAGTATGTAGTGAATCCTAGGTCTTCGTATAGGCGCAAAAGAGGCTTAATACTCTCGTTAATATGTGTAAATATTGTGTATAGTCCAGCTTCTTGCATTCTTTTAAAGGCGTCGTGCAATAAGAACAACCCAACATTCATATTGTAAAATTCTTTAACCACAAAGACTTCCGATATGTATCCATATTTTCTCACCCCGAAGTCATTCAGCGGAGACTTTCCTGAAAACCAGTAAAGAAAACCTGCAAATTTATTTTCAGCTTCCGCTACCAAAAGACCATCAGTAGGTATGCACCTAATTCGCTCAGTCGAAGAAAATGGTATTAAGGGTGACTCACTGCGGTTATAATGGGAAACAATGTTTTGAAAATCAGACTCAGACCTTGGCCTAATCTTTACCGAGGAGCCAGCCATATTGTATAATGTAATCTGGTATTGATTAATTGCCATCGTATTTATATAACACAAAACATAATTGGGGCTTTGAAGTTAAAATTAATTTTGCATATAAAAGCTCAGAAGTGCACCTAAACTTCACCGAATAACGTCTTTTAAGAGCAAAACTCAAAATTGGAGAATATTTAAATAAGCAATCTGATATTGTTGTACATGGAATGCCCCTGCTGCAAAAACGAAGTCGTACCAGAATTATTATCCTCTTGGTCATTTAGGGAATTTCAAGTCAAGAGGTTTCTATGTCCCCGATGCAGCCAAAAATTTAATACCTACGAACAAGCTGGTAAGGTTAAGTTCACTGTTCCTAAAGGAGATAATTAGAGGTAGAATGATAACGGAGAAAGAACCTTTAGGATTAATTAATTATGAATGATGAAAGAACTCTTGTTGCAGAGCTTGCCACTTACATAAGCAGGTTAGAGGCTTTTGATGCTCACGTCGAAATTCATCCCACGAAATTGAACCGCATGGACATTGTTGTCAACTACAAGGGAAATACACTGTATACAGGCGAGTTTAAAAGGCCTTTTTTAATTGAAGGGAAAAACCCTAGAAACATTGATCTAGTTTCAGATGCTAATGATAAAGCCTCCAAATTCGGCTCTAGATTTTTCATTACCTCCAATTTTAATATAACAATCTTGTGGGACCGGTCTGACACTTCAAGACCTTTGATGAGTCAAGACGTTGAAGAATTTATTTTACCAGAACAGATTAAAAAAGATGATGATTTTGCTAAACCAGCAATTAGGTCTAGTTTGGAAACTTATATACAAAATATAACTCGAAGGATTTTGGATTTCAAAGAAGGACGAGTATCAACTCATTATAAACCTCTGGGCGAATCATTTATTATGGGGCTAAATTCTCATTTGCAAGATGCTGCGGAAGAAGCAATTAAATATATATCAAATTCACTTTTATTGAAATGGAGAAAGGAAACTAGTTCGTTAACCACTAATGATGATGATGAAAAAATTCGTTTGGCGAAATATAGTCTTTATGTCTTATCAAATAAGGTAATGTTTTACTACTATCTTAAAAGAACTTTTACAGCATTACCAGAAATTGAAGAACAAAAAGCAACGAGTGCTTCTGGACTAAAAAATATTGTAGAAAAGGCTTTCGAGCGGGCGCAGACAGAATCAGAGGATTATGGAAACGTGTTTGAATCTAACGAATTCGACAATATTCCTTTTCTGAGCGATGAATTGATTAAACCTGTAATTTCTCTTCTGAGATTCTATAGGGACTACAGTTTTGACTCAATGTCTCAAGATATCTTGGGTAACTTGTATGATAGACTTATCTCAACTGATGAGAGATATGCATTTGGCCAATATTTTACGCCAATCCCAGTAGTGGATATGATAAACGCTCTGACAATTAAAAAAGGGAGCGCACGAGTTTTGGACCCAGCATGTGGATCGGGCACTTTCCTGACAAGAGCTTTTGACTTAGAACTTAAGTTGATGAATAAAGACGACAAAACAAGCAGAGAAAAGGTCCTTGCTCAATTATTTGGGGTTGATATAGCTCGATATCCTGTTCATTTAGCAACCATAGCACTGGCCTCCAAGCTAAAGATCGCTAATCCATCCTTGTACCCTCAAGTAATCAGGTCGGATTTTCTAGACGTAAAAACAAAGGCTGTCGTACCAAAGTACAGGTGGGGTAAAAATGATAATGTAAACACAACGAGAGATTTCAGTGATGAGGAACGGGTTGTAGAGTTTAAACCGATTGACGCTGTTGTTGGAAATCTTCCATACATTGAAACTAAACAAATCGATAATGCTAAGCGTGCCCCCGAACAAAAAAAAGTGCTCGACTTTCTCACTAACAATGGTTTTGAGGGTGCTTATCCAAGCGGGTTATCTGACTTTCATGTCTATTTTTGGTTTTACATTCTTCCTTTTTTGAGAGATGGGTCGCGTGTCGGATTCTTGACTTCTGATACATGGTTAAACGTGGGATTTGGCGATGATCTGAAGCAATTCATTTCTAAGCATTTCAAGATCTTAGCTATTATAGAATCCTCTATGGAAAGGTGGTTTGAAGATGCTCTTGTTAATACGGTGATTACCATACTTGAAAGATGCGAAAGTAAAGAGGCTCTTATGAACAATGAAGTGTCATTCTTCCGCATCACCGATCAGATCATTAAAATAATTCCTGATTTAAATGCTGCCATTAGAATAGCTAAAATTCTGGAAACTAGCAAGGAAGGGATGGTTAATGAAGGAATAGTCTTAACAAGAAAAGTACGGCAGGGAAGCATTGATTTCTCAGATGTAATGGGTAGTAAATTATACCCATACCTAAGAGCCCCAGACGTTTTTTTTGAGTATATTAATCTAAAGGAAATGACAATTTTAAAGAATGTTATGGATATAAAATTTGGTATAAAAACAGGTGCTGATTCATTCTTTGTAGTTAAGGACATAACAGACGATTACTCAATTAAAGACATGAAAAGGATATTCGGACTAAACAAAGGAGAGGCTGATAGAATACGAGTCATTAAGGATGGCACGGGGCAACCGCACTTGATCGAAAGAGAATATCTCAGGCCTTTCTTAAAAAGTCCAAAAGAGTTTACACAAGAAGGAAAACTTTTACTGAGTGATAAAACAAACAAAATGTTAGTACTAATACCTGAACAAACTATAACAAAAGTAAAAACCCACGCAAAAGCCTATTTACAATATGGCGAGACCAAACCCGTTTCATTCCCTTATTCATCAACACCTTCAGTGGTATCGCGAAATCCCTGGTGGAAGCTGAGCCCAATTATTAAGCCTGATGTAGTGTTTCCACAAGGTTACAGTGATAAATTCATTTTTCCAAAAGCAAATCTCCTATTACATGCAAGGCTGTACTTTGGAGTATCAAAGGACAAAGAAAACACAGAGGTGCTATATGCATATTTTAACTCTTCTTTATTTTATCCTTTCCCTGATTTTTATGGAAGAACCGGTGGCGGAGGAATAGTTGAACTTAAGGTGTACGAATTAGAAAATTTAAAGGTACCTGATCCACATAAGTTAATGCCCTATAAGGAAGTACTAAAAACCATCATGGAAAAGATGGAAAAGAGAAAGATTGGAAATGTATACGAGGAAATTTGGAATGGAAATGGTGATTTCACTCTAGAAAAAGTGAAACAGGACAGGCTGGAATTGGACAGAACGATTTTAAAGGCTCTTAGTTGTTCCGATGCAGACTCATTTCTAATAAAATGGTATACAATGTTAATAAAAACAATTCGAGAACGATCTATAAAAGCAAGCAGCATTAGAAAAGTAACATCTAAGAAAGGTAAGGATTTGTACGGTGTAGTTAGTGAAGTGCTTAAAAGAATTGAAATAAAACATTTTTTTGACGATTATGTAGCAGCGAATGAATTTGAAAGGACAGTTGAGTTTAGCAAAGGGATTGTCATAAATATGGGAAACGATCTGTTTAGTGATTCTGGAGGCGCATTTATCTCTGTTGACGGCACAAAGGTATATTTTAAATCGAAGTTTGATGCCAAATACTGTTATTATTCTCTTAAATGCGGAGTAAATATAGTCAATTTCCCGAGTGAAAAAAGGGTTAGAGAAGCTGTTGTAGATTTTGAAAAAGACCTACGGATATGGCGAACTCTTATCCTAAAAGAAATACAGGGGTTGACTTCAGATGAGAAAACTTTGGAAAAACTGTTAGTAATGTGTTCTACACAATCTGGCCTTTCTGATCTTTTGCTTGAGAAATCTTGACTAAAGTTATCTTAACTAGAACGTTAATATAGTGCTTTGTATATTATACTCGTGGCTTAATTTTTAAAGTCAGTGGAGTGTGATATTTTGAAAGAAATCAACGTCAAGACTGCCAACGAATTTCATGAATGGCAAAGGGTAAATCTGCCAAGTTCCCTAGTAATACAGGATTTAGATTCATGGGCAGTTGTAATTTCTGACTCTAAAAAAGACTATGTCCCTTGCGGACTTTTTGAATTAAAGAGATCTTTTGAGGAAGTGGACAAATGGAGTCCTTACAAAGACGACTATTCAAACTACAAAGCTCTGTTTACATTCGCCACCAAAGCATCGTTACCATTCTTTACTATTTACTTTAAGAAAGGAGGGCCTTTGATTCGAGTTGCGTGGTTCGAGGTAAGAGATGTGAACGCGGAAAAGAACGACTGGATTGTCTACGATAAAGAAATATTGACTTCTGACCAACTTAAAAAGAAAATTTTGGACCTAACAAATCTCTGATCCTTCCTTCCGGTTATGTATTCCTTCTCGAACTTGTTCATAGCAACCTTGTCCATTCAGCCTCTGAGAATTTGTCCTTCAGTATCCTGAGGAAATCATGGTAGTTTCTGCTGTTCCTGAAAGCATCTCCTATTATTTCTGCATCGTGCTCTCCCCTTTCCTTCCAGCCCTTGTTGTATCCCTCCTTCCTGGGATCCTGCTGCATTAAGGCAGCGCCTGTTGTATTTTCAAGTCGTCTCTGCATGGATCAGGTGAGAGGTAACAACCCATATCGCACTTTTCGCTGGAATTAAAAATGTAAAAATGAGATGTAATCCATATGATCACGCAATCCGCTGACAGTAAGGTTCGATCTTCTTCAATACTTGCGGTAAAACACATGGGCCGATAGTCATGTCATGTATCTGCCGTTATGGAAATAAGCCTGCGGAATCGTTTTTATGCCATCCGGCTGCTGTCATAGGGAGTGAAATTCCTCATCATGATCTACCGTGACATTGACCGGAGGATCGGCTACATGCTCTCCGTCTCCATGGTGCAGAGCCATCCCCTGATCCCGGTGATGGAGAAGGAGTTCGGCGACGTCCCGCTGCACTCGGACCGCATAGGCAGCGAATCGTACATAGCCCTCTTCGTGCAGGGCGAAAAAGCACAGAGGTTCGAGCCCATGGTATCCTCCTATGATCATGTTATGAGGGGTGACCTTCTCACGGTCAAGCTCAAGTCCGAGGAGATGATCACCGTCAGCGGGATCATGGACCGCATACTCGGCATAGGGACCATATTGCCTAGATCGCTTTACCTCACCGGCGGAAGGATCAGGGCTGAATACAGGTTCCATGCCTCCGATCTTCATAATGTCACCATGCTGGCGGGAGACATACTGCAGATGAGGAACGGGATGGAGATCGTGGGTCTCGGCCCAGATTCTGGAGGGCATTCTGTCAAACTCAAGAACTATTATATCTATTCCAAGTGGATCATTATAGACAAGTTTAGCCTCCTTCAAGTTCACACCGGGAGGGATTGCTCTCCTGTCCCGCAGAAACTGTGTCGGTATTTTCGATTCTGACAACGGATAACCTAGATCAGTAAGCCGTTTCTTCCATAATGAGAAATCGAACCTTGTAGCTTCCATTATGAATCAGTACCTTGCTTTTGGGATCGTATAACTATTCGACACCCCTTCGTACAGATTGAAGTGCTCACCGCATTCAGAGCATTTAAACCGTGATACCTTGTAAACATTGAAAGCCCACCTATTGACTGGGGGTGTGGTTACCTCAGAGTTGCATATAGGACATTTCATAAATGCGACATGGCGAGGCTTTTTAAGCGTTTTCCCTCGAATTGTTTTCTATAAAGGTTTTGAGCCTCAGGAGTGTCCCACACCCTGAAGTTTTTATACAAATATTTTTTTATGATTCAAGGACCAGCACACATTAACTTCCCATGCCGTTTCATTGGGCATGTCGCCATGTCCAGCTTACTGGGGAATAACTGGGATTGTTTTTAATTTGAGCAAATTTTAAGTAATTGGGAATGTTATAAAAGCATTGAATTTACTGAGGAAAACTGCCGTAATTCTGATATTTGCGCTCATATTATCTGCAAGCTACTTTCTGATATCGTCTCCAGCAACTTCTTCGACTTCGAATAATTTACCATCTGTCACCCAAACCAATGTGGCATACCTTAATGGCACCGAGACCTACTATACAAATGCGGGGCAGACTTCCGCAGGGTCAATAACCTACTACTCTCAGCCCAATTATTACCTGAATTCTACCGCGATATTTGCAGGTTCAGTCGGAACAACTCAGTCAGTAAACTCAGCAGATAATATTTACCTCGGCACTTACCAATATGTGGGATATTCAGGGGTAGGAAACGGATTAATCTCCAGTTCATACGCTGAGACTCCCGATATGGCCATTGCATTTGAGGCAGGTGTGGCTGCCATTGCATATGGAATTGTGGTTTCTTATGATTACAACGTCGGCACAATTTACGCCACTCTTACTATGGTCAGCGTTTCCAGCGGGAGCCAGGTTCAATCAAGTTGGCAATACACAATGGATACAGAATGGTCTTATCCGGGAAGTTCTGGTGTAATATTTTCACCAGAGTGGTTTCCTAATGCCCCATGAGGCACTTATTATTTCTATCTTTACGTAGGTGTCACACCTTTTCAGAATTATAATTGGCAACTGCCTGGTAATGCAGAGACAACATCAAATGCGGGATACCCGGTTGACAACTTTGCGGTGTCCTATCCGTCCGCACCTTCATATGTTTACTTTGAAGACGGTTGGACATATAATGGCCTCACTTATAGTGGTCTTTCTGTTTACGGTTACTCATCTTCATTTACCCCTTCTTTCCCTCAGGCTACTGCAGCGATTGAGATATCCTTTTCAAGCCCATTCTCAGTTGAAATGTATGTCCTAACATCATATGGCACTGTCAACACATTCCAGGAGAATAGCGGTAGCCTTGCATTCAGTACTTATCTTCCAGAAGGGGGATATTTCGGAAACATATACGGGGAACCGAACGTTCCGCAGTTCTCAATAAATTGGTACGCCGAGAATGCTGTCATACCTGGATCACAAAGTTTAAGCTTGGTTTCTACGGGTACGATATATGAGAGTGGGAATTGGTTCAATTCCACTGGAGGCAATTCTTATCAATTTCAATTTAGCCCTGCCTCTGGAGCGCTGAATGGCCAAACGATGGACGGCATTGCGTGGAGTACGACCCTGTCATATTCTGTGGGCCATCTTCTTGATTACGGGTACGGGGCAGCGGTAAATTTATTTTCTGTCAATGGCAAGAACATCACTTCGCCGGGTCTTTACAATATATTTGCAGGGAGCCTGACTGACGGTAACCTCGCAACCAGCGTTCCGATCGATATTAGTACAGCGAATCTTGTTAATTATATCCCGTCATTGACTTCAAATTCCGTCTCGGCTCAGGCTGCACCTATAACAGAAGGCGTTAACTTCACCTTGAACGTATCCGACACAATACAATACGAGCCTTATTTCATATCTGTGGACTGGGGAGACGGAACATATACGGTTTCCGGTCTCTCAACAAATTCCAGCATCACTTTGAATCACACTTTCTATTCCCCGGGATCTTACACGCCGACCGTTACCATCACCAATACACCGAATGCTCCCATGGGTTCTCTTACATCCAAAATATACAATCTTCAGTCCGTTTCCATCAGTTCAATACAGGTCAAAGCCGTAACGAACACCAGCGAGGTCAACCCCTTCCAAGCAGTTGGTTTTAGAGTCACTGTTCCCCAGGAAACCCTTCCTTTATCTGACGGACTCGTGCTGTCTTTTGGCGACGGGTCCATGTACTCCCCACCATCATTTGCAAATTTCAGCGTTTCACACTCTTACGGCAGGACGGGCACCTTTGATGCCATCTTGGAGATCACTGCCAGAGGAAATCTAGTGGCGGAGAATGTTGGCCTCAAGCCAATATCAGTAGTTCCGATTTCGGCCAGCGCTAAAAGCTATGAGAGCGGCATGTTTGAGCATCTGACATTGAATTATTCATCAATGAGCCCCTTAAGGGAAGTAGCACTGTATTTGAACGGTACAATTGCCAAGGTTTTTACAGGTCCTGAAAGCAGCGGAAATTTATATTACAACTTCACATTGGATCATGACCAGAAAAACTTTGCTTCGTGGAATCTCACTACACTATATGGTTATTCCATGAAGGTTTCACAGTACTATACACAGGAGTTCATACCTGTAATCACTTCACTGACCAGTTCATCCAATCCCTCAGCTTCCGGAAGCACTGTCTCATTTTCATACAATATAAACTGGGGCAATGACACAGGGATCACAGAAATTGAAATAAATGGCCAGATTATCTCAGGTAATGCTTATATTTTTACCACTCCTGGAACATATAACGTAACCCTTGTGGCAAGTAACAGCCAAGGGAGCGCTGAGTATTCAATTAACGAGAAAATCGGCAGCAAACCGTCAATAAACTACCTGACCTCAAATTCAAGTTCCACCTTTGTTAGAAGCAGCATAGAATTTAAGACAAATATTAGCTGGAACGGAGATGATGGAAATATCACATGGCTGGTAAACGGCGACCCCGTGATGAAAAATGAGGTTTATCTTGTTTATAGGTTCAATTACTCTGGGACGTTCAACGTGAGTGTTCTGGTCTCCAACATCTTTGGGAGCAGCACAGAATACACATATGAATTTGTTCACAATGGAATACCTCAGATGCTGAGAGCGTATTCCTCGCAAAATCCATTGTACGCAGGGAACTCAGGCACATTCTATGCTGATATTAACTGGACAGGGAATACAGGGATCGTGACGTGGGCAGTGAACGGCCATAACATATCAGGCGACACGTATCTGTTTCCCTCCGCAGGAAATTACACTGTGACCGCGACAGCCACCAACAGCTACGGCGCCAACTCAACATCTTTCACCGAAAAAGTTCTGTCCACTGTCAGTAAATATGCAATCACCTTTAATGAAACTGGTCTTCCCTTGGGAACATCATGGTCGGTGACCTTCAACGGAACTACTGAAATATCCGCATCGGATACAATAACATTCACTGTCCCGAACGGAACTTATTCATATACGGTATCTCCTGTTTCTGGATACTCTGTATCGCCTTCATCCGGTTCTATTTCGGTAACCGGGAGCAATGTTTCGAAGGCAGTAACATACACTGCAATGTCCATACCACCTGCCAAGACACACCCATCAGGGTTGTCGAACACAG
>JAKAUD010000166.1 GCA_021827885.1 Thermoplasmata archaeon
TCCGATCTGATGACTTAGTCTTATCTCACTTTTCAACTAAAGGCAGTTCCTTTAAGCCCATTTTGATAGCCATTCTATTAAATCCTCCTTCGGAATAGCGGGAGCGGTTGAAAGATCAATGCGGTAATGTGTTTGGGACACTCCTTCTGGCTCTGCCATGTTGAAATGGGGTGCATCTTGAGCCCAGAATAGCGCTAGTGACCTCTCTGCTTCAGTCTCATCGAAGGATGGCCCTTGCTCGTCGCTGTTTTCCATTCCAGAGACTCTCTCAGCTTTGGCAAGTTTAATCACTTGTCCCTCCTCCGAAATAGCATCCCTTGCTGAGTCAATTAGTTTTCTGAGGCTTAGTCCAGTGTCTTCTTTTCTAAGCAGAATCGAGGCTAGACCAATCTCCTCTCCGCCATATGGGTATACCTGGCGATGTGAAAATTGGTGAATTCTTTCATTCCCTTCTGCAGTCTTAACTTCAAGCCTTAAGTTTGGGGCAGAAAAGTCAAACTTTCTGGTAGGCTCACTGTGCCAAAATGGAAACCAAAATCTGAATCCCTTAATCCTGCTCATAAAGAATAGCTCTCCCCAAAGTCCCTGTTGTTCTGCTCCTAGGTCTTTGGCTGGAGGAATTGAAAAAAGCCTAGAGACGGAGAGAAAGAAGGCAGTAAGATTAGCCCTCTTTATATCGCCCTCTGCTGGATCATTCAATAGTCCCTCAATAAGGGATATGAACGTTCGCTTGTCAACCTCCTCGTCTGAGTCACAGATAAGTGAATCAAGCGTTTCTATTCTGGGAGAAGAGCCAGATAGTGATATTGTGTAATTCCTGCCAATCCCTAATGTGACACGGGAGGTCTTCATGCTGGGTCCCCGGAATTTTTCTCCCTTAGGCTCAACAAAGAGGCATGGCTGCCCTGAAGAGCTAACTCCAATGTATACTCCACTGAATCTGGGAACAGAAACTGCCTTGAAGGTATTCTCGAATCTGCCGTCATTAAGCCTATTATACAGTTCAGTTATTGTCACTTGGTTCTCCCCTTACCACAAAGTCAAGATTGAATCTTTGGTCGCCAGGTGGCACGTAAAGCCCAAATGAAGTGGTGACTACAGTTCTCGGATCACTTGCCTGTTTTCTAGGTGCAATTATGTGAACCTGAAACTGCACTTTACTGCCGTGAATGTATTGATCACCAGGGTATTTGTTGCTTCGACCTGTGAATGGATTCACCTGTCCGTCGATCTTGGTTCTGTCCTCAATTTCCCCATTTCGCATAAGCAATACCTCCATTGAGTTCAGTACACCGTGGAGCAACATTCGAGTGAGATATTCCTTATAATAGGAGTTATCCCAGTCTGAGTTTTCTGTGTTCACGTTTTCAAGAAGTTCAGAAATAACTACTTCAGTTGAACAGTTTTCTATCACGGTATGCTCAATTGTTTCAAACAACTTAGGCACTCCTTGATGCCGTGAGAAGAAATCTAAAACATATTTGACGTTTTCCTTAGCTATTCCGGGGTCTTCGACAAGTTTCCGTTGTGAATCCCACCCTCGTCCACGAAACCTCTTGTAGTACGCAATATTTTGTCGAGTAGGATTCAAGTACATCCCTGGGTCTAGCCGGAACATCCTAGGCCAGTCCCTAATATGGATACCCTGTCTCATGTTTCGGGATAGGGCCTCCCAGAAGTCATCTTCGTGGCGTAACAACTCCCTATAATTATTCTTTAGTTCCTCTGTGAGAAAGATTCTGCAAGTGTCAAGGTATCTCATCTTGTAACCAAACCAGCGGGCCCTTTGCTCTAGGGTGTCAGCATTCGTTTCTTTCAACGCTCGTCTCGTTATGTATGTAACAGCTAAGCCATTTATAGTGAGACCTCTTCCGAGCATATTCCCTCCCACAAAAATGTTGTTGAGCAACCTGATTGGAGTACTCATCGGGTCTCGGCCAGTTGGAAGGCTATTGACCATCCAAACTTCTACCTGCCATATCTCGTTTGAAAGTTTATTATTCAAACTTTCCCAACTTGGAATGGCTTGAACAGTTCTAGCTAGGTCATCATATGCAGATTTGAAAATCCTGAGAAGGGCCTTTCTCTCTGGATCGGTCTCTTGGTAGCTCAACTTTGTTTTCCACGATGAGACAAGTTGCCTTACAGATTCACATGCTTGGCTATGCTCTATTCTCAAACTGCTATTATGAATAAGCATAGAGTGCCAATCTCTATCCCCTCTCATGTGCCGTATCGTTGCACCTACTATGAAAACTGCGATACTGCTGGACAAGGAGTCGGTTATCGTTCCACTGCCTTTATTTGCATCATCCACAGGGATGTGACGTACGAACTCTTCTATTCTATCTCCAAAGAATATGGAACCTCCACAATATCCACTCCCCGGGTAGATCAAAGTTCCAAAGTCTGGGGACAATCCATCTATTCCATTTATGAGTAGAATTCCCTGTGGAGTAGCGGTATATGCGACGTAGGAATGGCTCCTGAGAGTGCTTCTGAGCGACAATATGCTTCTGTAGACTGCAGACTGCTTTTTTTTCTTAAACTGAGTATTGAGGGAGGCTTCGTCTCCCTCGTCGTCAATAATCAGTACGGGTTGGCTATTCAGGCTTGGCTGCGCAAAGATTTCTCTGACCTCTAAAATCCTATTTTGTCGCTTTAGGGCTACGACAAGCACATGCCTTTGAGTATGAAGAACGCTTTCAATTACTTCAGAATCCGCATTAGTGGGATTCTTAAATTGGGTAACAGTTGGCCTATTGCCCACAAGGTCAGAATTTAACCTTAAAAAAGTCTGGTCGAGGAGTGGGATCTTTGTTCCTGCTAAGATAATTACAACCCCATATCCGTTGTCATAGGCAAGCGCAGCAAGTGTGGAATAAGAGAGAGTTTTTCCGCTTTGAACCTTCCCAATTGCAAGTTCAGTTGAGGATCCATTAGCAGCATCAGGTCTGGGACATCTACTAAGAATATCAGCCGCAGTTTTAACAACAGAGTCCCAATCATCATCGCTCACATCGGAGGAATATCTGCTTCGAAGATGAGCCAATTCTTTCCCGTCTATATTTACAATCCATGGTTGACTTCCCGATGCACCGATGGGGTCTATGCCAATATGATTATAATCCATCGCTTCTCACCAGTTCCGATGCCTTTCTTAGAACAGTATTCATTCTTGTCCTAACTTCTCCGGGCGAGACCTTTCCATCTGGTGCGGATGACCACGCAAGTTTTTCAGCGAGGGCTAGGGCAACCACAAACTTCTGAAGAACTTGTATACTTGCACCATTTTCTAGAAACTCGGAAAAGAATGAATTCGCCATATTGAGATAAATGTTGACCATGTTGTCCTGTGGGTACTCCACAGTCATCCAAGGAGCATCACTGATTAAATTTTGCCAGTGAAGCCTAAATGCCCAACTGCTGGCTCCAAAGTTGAGTGAGAATACTATGGGCCCGTTGCTGACTTCCTCTAGTTTTTTTGCATCGCCCTCGATTTGGGCCAGTGTTTTTTGTGGCGTTGGAACCTCAATCTCTTCCTTAATTGCTTCTTCGAATTTTTTTTCGGAGAACACTTTCATTATCGACTCCGAACTGTGTTCCATCTCCCCTCGACTGACATCCATCATCCTCTCTCGGTGACCCTCTGCCTTATTCATATAGTCCTGGCACGCTTTCTTTAATTCATCAATAAATGCCTCTTCAAGGTCTCCTGACCAGTCGAATGCATCCTTGGCTTGAGTGACGGGCCATTCATTCATATTGAGTTCCCCAACTAGTCTCTGGGACCTAAAGGTATTGCCCTGGCCAAAAATCTCCGCTGGTTTGTACCCATCACCCGGTCCACCAATAATTACCCTTCCCCTTCTAAGCAGGGCAAACCCAGCATCACGCTGGCTCCCAGGTATCATAATGCCAACCCATCCTTTTACTTCCATGGGCCTGCCAGTTACAGGATCGGAAGCCTCGAAAGAAATGTCTTTTTTCCATACAGTCTCTTGACCTCCCCCGTGGCTTTCTCTCAGGATGCCAGGTTCTGTGAATGATACCGGGACTCCGTCCCAAAGTATTTCTATCTCTCCAGACCTAAGGTCAGCTCTATAGAGACTTCCAAGTTGGTCCTTTATCCTCCCAATGGTTCTCCCCTTTAGGGGCTTGTACAGTTGCTCTATATTGATTTCTGTGAAATGTACTTGCTCGTCAGTAAAGTGCCCATCTACTCCAATCTCTTCTGTTTTATTCTCTACAAGATCTGGCACATGAACCGTTACCTGAAGTTCTCTTCCAGAGCCAAGTCTGGAAGTTCTTATAGTCCACTTCCTTCCAAACCAGCAAGCAGCAGTCTTGAGCCCCATTCCGAACTCACACCTTCCATTTGGATTTGGCGGAGGCTTGTTAAGCGCAACTGCCCTCCTGAGTTCTTCGATCTCCATGCCATGGGCATTATCATAGATCCGAAGGGAGTTTGCCTCAGGGTCATAGTTAATCTCCACTACGAGTTTTCTTCCCTTCTCCTCTCTCTCACGTGCCGCGAGCAAGTCCTCTTTGTGGTCATAGTAGTTCTGAGTTGAGTTGTCCACAAATTCCGCAATTGCATACCATGGTCTGTAACTCAGCCTCTGGTAAGTTGCATAAACCCCTGAATCCGGTCTCACATTTATGGTTTGAGCTGTCCCATTCTTAGTATCATTTACCAATTAATTCACCCCCCCTATGCATACACATTCTCTCCCTCACATTCCTCATGATCACCCTCGACGGACAAGGATATAACTTCCTTGTTCTCTTTGCTAGCTCTTCCAACAAGCGCCAGCGCTACCCTACGTGTCACTACCACGTTCACGGCATTTCCCAGCGACGAATAGGCCCTGGTCAAAGACTCCGGTAGAAACTTCAAGTCATCCATGCTCTGAAGTCGTTTACATTCAGATGGGGTTATATACCGGTTCTCCCACATTATAATAGGCACTTGAGTCATGTTCATGGCTACCAGAGCCGGTGAGGTGCTAGGCCGTTTGACCCTAATCCCAGATGGTCTAACCTGTACCACATAATTTCTAAGATTTCTGTATTCCTGCGTTGGATCCTTCTCATGGCAATTCCATTCAAATTTTTGGAAACTTGGAAGAAAGGTTTCTATTTTCTTGGACCATGCCCAAAGAAGTTCCTTGTGCTTGGAAAAGAATTCCCTGCTATTGTTTATATATTTCACCTTCCAACTTGGAAAGTTGGATAGTTCTGACCTCGCATATGGCGGGAGCATCTTTATCATCTCTTCTTTGCTTGAAGCAAATTTCAAGTCATGGCCAAATGATCCCTTGTACTCCCTTAATTCTTCCTCAGGTAGTGAGGCAGGGGGTGTATCCTTGTATGGGTAATTTGCTCCAAACTCCATTCCCCAAAGAGGCAGAGGTATGTGTTCATTCTTTGGAATAAGGTCCAGAAACTCTTGCCATGCCTCAATCTTTTCCATTAGTTCGGATGCTACAGGTCTATAGTCTGGTGGTTCAGTGTATAATGCTGAGCGAAGATTGATTGCCTTTGGCTTTCTTCCAAGGCGCAACTTCTTGGAAATGTCACCCAGAGGATTGATACTGGCTATGATATATACCCTGTATCTCACTTGGGGAATTCCGTACTGATGTGGAGAAATCTCCTTTATATCCACATAATAACCTTCTTCCTCAAGACTAGACTTTATTATTTCCCAACTTCTTCCATTTCCATGGTTCTTGAGGTTAGGGACATTCTCCAATATTAAGAACGAGGGTCTGTGGGCTTTTACCACCTTCAGTATCTGAAGGTATAGATCGCCTAACACTGGATGGGATAGCCCCTCTTGGGTGCCAGCCTTTGAAAAAGGCTGACAGGGAAACCCTGCACAAAGTATGTCGTGGCTTGGTATATTCTTCGGGTCTATTTGACGTATATCCCCAGAGCAACTCATTCCAAAGTTCATCTTATATAATTTTCTCAATTCATCATCAATCTCAGAGGCAAAAACGCATTCATGCCCGAGGTCGTCTAATGCGAGATGAAATCCTCCCAGTCCGGCAAAGAGATCTACATATCTCACAATATACTCATGCGCGGTTATTTATAAAGTCTTACTATGTCAAAGGGTTGCGGGACGCTATCCTAAAATTGTAATGTTTTTCTCTTCTTGAGATAAAATCCAGATTTAATTAACGGAGACTCCCTGCTGCTTCACCCCCGTTTCTATCTTTCATACTGTTTTCATTCCTAATTCTTTTTGCTATCTCTATTTTTGCCTCCTTTACCGCTATCCTGACATCAGGATCTCCCCTGTAATATTCCCTTGGTGGTAAATAGTTAAGGGAAGAATGCCTTCTTTCATAGTTATGCCTGCACTATGTGATCTATTGATTTCTCTGCACCATTCGAGGAAAAACAAAGCAAAATATTTGGTCATTGCACACATTACATATTTATGGAATAAGATTTTTTCACTCTGCAAACTCATTTCAAGACAATGCAAAAACAACGCGGTTTTTTCAGGTTCCATCTAGAAAACAAGAACCTTCTCGGCCCACAATGTCCAGTCGCTTAGCTGATCCATAGATCCACGATCTATCCCATCGGCCAGCTCCTCATCCTTCATCCCTCTGGCATCCATGCAGGTTCCGCAGGCACTGATCTTCACTCCACGCATTGTCAGGCCTTTCAGCATTGTTTCTAAATTGTAATAACCCTGTGCCACTTTCTGTGACCTCTTCGCTGCCAGAACGGAATCGCCGAAAAGAAAAATGTGTATTGTCTCACTTTCCTGTTTTTTTGCAACCGCCAGTGCCAGACGAAGTGCATTATACGCCTTTTCAGAGCCATACGGCGGATCATTCAGTATAAACAATGTCTCTTTCATTCTACATCATCCTCTCACTCTGATGCTTCTGTTCAGGAAACATTAGAACCAGTGCCTCATCCAGTATTTTTCGAATGCAACCTTCTGCATGTGCCATATGCGGCTTGGTTCCTTGAAGTCTATGAGTGGCCTTGGCTCCGCCAGGAATTTCCCTTTCATAAAAGCACTCTTGCCATGGCCGGTTTCCAGGAAGCACGCTCCATCTCCATCCCATTCCTTCACTTTCCCAATTCCTGTTATTGCGTTGGCAATGTTGTTAGCAACAACCTTTGCCTGGTCGTGTGCGAATACACCTGCCTTGGGGAGATACGGCACATAACCTTTTGGAGTAGGGATAGAAGTAACATCTCCTATCGCAAAGACTCCGGGAAACTTTGTCTCAAGGGTTTTCACGTTAACCGGAATCCATCCACTGGTGTCAGTCATGCCAGCCTTCACTACAGGTTCAGGTGCCACATGTGGCGGAACGGAAAAAAGGAGGTCATAATCCATGCTATCACCACTTTCAAATGCAAGATGATCCTTTTTCACCTCCTTCAGCTTCTGCTGTGGATGGTAACTTATTCCTCTTGATCCCATGAGCTTCAGGACCTTGTCCGCTATCTCTGGCCCTACAGATGGAACCGGGTTGGGCTCTGGGGTGTAGAAGTTGATCTTAATATTTTCCCTGACACCCTTTCTCGAGAAATAATCATCCAGCAGGAAAGCCACTTCATATGGAGCAGCAGGGCACTTGAAAGGAAGCTGTGAAATTCCAATGGCAACCGAACCCCGTTCAAAGCCTGCAACGGCATCCCTGAAAGATATGGCGGATTCAAGGTCATAGATGTGGTGGGCATATTCAGAGAAGCCCGGTATTGCACCAGGATTATACTGTGCGCCAAGGGAAACTACCAGGAAATCTCCTGTATATTCTGAAGTGGTTGTTACAACAGTTTTCTTCACCGGATCAATTGAGGTTATCTCTTCGTTAACAACGTTTATACCTTTTTCTTTAAGAACACCAATGTTTTTCTGCACTTGATCCTGGGTTCTCTTCCCGATCATAAGCCATGGAAAAGAAGGGGGAAATGAAAAATTTCTCCTTCTGTCAATAACCGTGATATTGGCTTTTCCTTTCAGCTTATCTGCCAGGATGTTTGCAGCAGCTATCCCACCAATGCCGCAACCCAGTACAATAACATTTTTTTTCTCCATATTCGCTCAGTGAAACCTATGTAAAAATGTTTTTCATGTGTGCAAGCGCCGGGTCAGGGATTCCATAGATGCGGAATAGATCAAAAAAACATATGAAATTACAGCCACTACAAACCCCAGCGACATGAGGAAAGACAGGATATTATTCTGGAATCCCGTCAATATAAATTCAAGTCCACTCATCCCCGCAAGGAAGATCGCTAATGAAGCTATGGCACTCAACATTGCTGATCTGCGATCGCCAACGATCAGGCTCAGGGCAAATAACATCAGCGACACCAGACCTATAAGCATCCCAATCATCATGTGGGCCATAAGTTCCGGTACCGAAAACATAACATTCATCATCCCACGCATCGGAAAGCCAATGTTTCCTGTCGGAAACAGAGCAAAGAGATTCATCCACATTCCGAGTATGAACTGTACTGCAAGAAGAACCAGCTCAAGCATAACGCCTGTAAACAAGAGATTCATTCTTTGACCATTCCGGGAGAAGGTATGCTGCATAGACTTTTCTTGTGATTTCTTCTCAGATATTAAATTCTCCTGCAAGGATTCAGGAATGAAAACCTCTCAAAAGAGAGATCATTTGTGCCATCAATCACATACGCTTGAAACATTAAGGCAAATACCGGCAGGGTTATTTCTTCGCACCAGGAGTTGAGTTTCATCCTTTTGCGACCTGGTGATTGATATTTTTCCATAGCATGGAATAATCCTTATCGATATAATCAGGAAAGCAGGTTCCTTTATGGTGAATATTTCACAATCCAGCTCTTTATGGCATCTGCAGATTTTTCGATAGCCTCTACCTTATCGGCGCTGAGGCCTTCCAAATCAGATTCTGAGATAAGTCCCTCTGCAAGCAGTTCTCCAAACACGTGAATTATCTGGGAATATCTGTAATCGTATTTCCTATTCATAGTCTTCAGGGTATCTTGCAGATAACTATGAATTTCCCAGATATCCGGCGGAGAAGCAGCTGTATTTGCAAGTTCTCTGACCTTCTTTATTACGAGATCGTATTCCCTTCGGAGAGCGTCATCAAAAATCTTCCTCGCCTTCTTCTTTTCATCCTTGCTCCATCGATAATCTTGCATCGTATCACTTCCTTAGCGTTGAGTCCTGGTATACTTCAACATGGCTTTGCAATAATAAAACATTCTCTACGGTTAATCAAATGTTTTCCTGGCACATTAATTTGCCAGATAGGTGACATATATCTCAGGACATCTAACGTTTTCAAACAGAACATAATAGCAAAGTTCAAGAATTATCTGTCAGGTGATCTATCGTTCAGTAGTATCTGGCTCCTTTTATCCAGAAACAGGTATTTTTACGAAACTAACCGCCTATCATGTGTGGGAACCCTGACACAATGCTCCTTGACCACTTTGATTGAACATCTGTTAAGTGATCCTTCCCCAAGACTTCATGTAGCTTTTCTGCATTAGTTGTATTGTGCCAATGTCCTGGTGAGGGTGTAACAGCAGAATGAGACAAAGGAGATGAGCTATAAATGGAAATGTCATTTGATTGCGAAATTCTTATGCCAGACAGGGAATTTTCAGAAACCCACAATGTTGATAAGGCCACAGAGTTAGGGCTCATCTACCTGAATACTCTCTTTCCTGATCCAGAGACGGGTTTGGTCCCCTATGAGATGGAACCTGGCGGAATGTCTCCCGAGCTGAGTTCATTTATTGCTAAAACCAAGGAAAAATCTAAGTTAACAAAGATTCATGGCATGGACAAAGAACTTGACAGAGCATACAAGCTGCAAAGGGTGATTAACGCCTTTCTGCTAAACAAGAATACCGGGGAAGGGAGGCGGGTTCGGCTGCTTGAAGAGAATATTGACCGGCTTTCCATCAGAATACCAAGATCATCCAGCCTTGAAGGTCTGGATATCCAAAGTAAAAAAACCATCTCAGAAACAGTGGAACCGGAAGAAAGATTGAGGCTCATCGCCCTGATTGAATCTATGCGAGAGGATGATTTTATTAAAACCATGAATGGGGTAAAATTGGTGCTAACTAAATCGATCGATGGACTTGATGCAGAACCATTTCAGTTACAATTTTACTGTAATACCAGAGATCCAGTAAAAATATCAGTAAATTTGTGCATAATACATCTAAAGGGTGAGGAAGCATCAATAGAATATGAAAATGAGTTCCGGCAAAATCTATTTCACTCTCTTCTAAATACACTTCATGAACTTATATGAATCCTAAAAGTTTAGAATCAAATTTTTCTGGAGCAGAGGCACCTCGCAAGGATAGTAAAGCTGGATTAAAGAAAACAGGGAAAAAGGGGCATTCTAATATTTTACAGATAAAAGTGGCCATAAAAGGCATACGCCCTTCGATCTGGAGAAAATTACTGGTCAATTCCGATGCAACACTTCACGATCTGCATCTTATGATTCAGGCGGTCTTTGGATGGGAAAATTACCATCTTTATGAGTTTTACATTGGGCGAAATAACTATACTACGTCTTATGTTTTGGAAGAAGATGATCAGGATGCGATAGATTCAAGTGGAGTGACACTTGAAGATCTTCACTTGCAGGAAGGTAATAAATTTACTTATGTGTATGATTTCGGAGATAACTGGGAACATCTGGTTTCAGTTGATAAGATTCTGCCTCCGGATCCATCTGTCCTATTGCCATCATGCATAGGCGGAAAGAGAAAATGCCCTCCTGAAGACTGTGGTGGTGTCTATGGATATTATAACATTCTTAAGGAAGCTAAAGACCCTCAGGATCCTGAGCATGAGGCTTCAGCTCAATGGCTTGGGGAATACGACCCGGAAGAGTTTGATATGGAATCTACAGACTTTGATGTCTTGGGTTATAAGGGAATGGAAGATCTATCCGATACAACGTGAGGAGATGAATGCGATTATTTCCAGTATTATTCTGGATTTTAACATGAATTAATAAATCGATCAAACGCAAACGAGATAATTTTTCCCCTGAATTTACATTTTCCTTCATTTTATTTCACATTGCTCATATCGATCTGAAATTACATCTCACAAATTATGCTTCGATCCACCTATCATTCAGAGACACGATCAGCTCCGCACGATCATGCATTGATAATATAACTTCTCATCCTGTTCATCATAGAATAGAGAAAAATCAAGATGGATACCCCGGTAATCCCATGTTTTCTGGACCACTCAATCTCCTTCACCAGATAGGTCAAGTGCTTGCTCATGTCTTCATGGGCATCATAATCTGCTCCATTGATGTACGACATTATATTGTGGACGATCTTCTGTTTCTCATGGAATTCAATGTAGCCAAGTTTTGAACCAATCTCAACCATCTTGATTCCGGATAGGTAGGTCGCCTCTACCATGTCTTTTTTTGACATCCACCGTGTGTCATAATTAATGAATTCGTCCCACTGTTTTCCCCTGTCCAGGAGCTCGTAAAAGTCCATAACGCCTTTAGTGTAAATATTAAATCCATACCTGTCCGGCATTTCATAAAAAAGCGATCCCGGATCAATGAAGGGGGCCAGCGGCGATATAAAGCCATAGAGTGGCATTTCCTTTGAATTATATGTTTTCAGCAATCTTTCCATATAGTCTGTATCCTCTATGACAGAATCCTTTGTCTGGAAAGGCAAGCCTATCGAAAAATATATGTCAAATTTTCTTGAGCCAAATTCCCTGGCAAGTTCAACAGATTTTTCAAGCTGTTCATTCGTGTAAAACCTTCCGGTTTCCTCCCTTATCTTCTTTATTGATGAATCCGGGGATATCTCACAGGCGAAATTGTCCACATTCTTTGAGAGCTCCATGAAATATTCCCTTCCGGGAGGAACGAAGTATTCTGTCAGGAGGGGAAGGTCAATGCCTCGATCCTTGAGTTCCTTGAAAAACTTCAGGTAATAATCAGGGCCGGCTTGGTTCAGGTCACCCGCAATGAATACCGGTGAATTTATAGTATCCTGAACTATCTCAATCTCGTCTGCAACTCTTCCAGGATCCCTCCTCACAGGGGAAGACTCGTAATACCTGCTTTTATACGCAAAATTGGAACCTCCACAGAACCCGCAGTTAAACTGGCATCCTCGTTGGATTATGGTCATGCCCATTGGATTCTTGATCCATGAATAATAGGGCAAATGACCCTTAATGTCATGGTATAATATTGAATTCTTGACCAATATTCCATAGTTAATGAAAACCGCATCCGTGGGATTCCTGTCTTTCAGGGGTTCGTTATGGTATGTCCTGCCTTCCTTTCTGTACCAGAGATTGGGAACACCTTCAAGAGGCCTGCTGCCTTCAAGGGTTCTCATTAGGGTAATGAGCTGCTTTTCGACAAAATCACCGGCCAGTATAAAATCCACATCATTGTTTTTCTCCATTATTTCCCCAGCAAAATAGCTTGAGGAAAATCCTCCAAGGAGCACTTTCTTATCTGGATGGTACTTCTTGATGATCTTTGCTATGTTGAATGCCCCATGAACATGAGGCAGCCAGTGGAAATCAATGCCAAAAATGTCTGCATCCATGTTCCTTATGTATTTCTCGGCATCGAATTTTGCACTGTCCAGCATCAAGACGGCTAGATTGGAAATTCTTCCTGAGAAGCCATTATCAAGAACGTGATTCAGCATGCTGACAAAGCCTATCGGGTACATCTCGAAAAGAGGGGTAGAAGGAATCACGTCGCCTATGGGCCCTTCCTTGATTTCTCGTTTTCTGAAATCATAGATGCTGGGGGCATGCACAAACGCGATATCTGATTTCATGGACTTACAATCAGTAAGCGGCTGCGAGGGTATAATGAATAGCTTCAATGGAACGGTCGAATAAAATTGTTGTTTCTTTCCTATATTTTCCTGATCAATACCTTATTCACGGAATGGTCTTTTTCCTTCTTAAGGATCAGGTGGGCATGGTATTTTGTGTTTTCAATGTTCTCCCTCAGGTTCTTCCCGTTGATCCTGTCCCAGATGTCAGATGCTATCCTTAAAGCCTCATCTTCCGGAATATTATAGTATCCCCTGAAATAGGATTCCGGGTTCTTGAACCTCGTTTCCCTCAAGATCTTGAACCGTTCCAGAAACCAGTTCTTTATATCTGCCTCTTCAGCATCGACATAAATGGAAAAGTCGAAGAAATCGGAGACAATAAGCTCAGGTTCCCTTGCACGAATCGACCTGGTACCTGTCTGAAGGACATTCAACCCTTCAAAAATTATGATGTCTGGCTCATCAATCTCAAGGAATTGATCAGGAACGATATCATATACGAGATGTGAATAGATTGGAGCCTTCAGGTTCCTCAGCCCGGACTTCAGGTCGTAAAGGAACTTTATCATCCTTCTCAGGTCATAGCTTTCAGGAAACCCTTTTCTTTCCATAAGGTTCCTGCTTTCCAGTTCCCTGTTTGTGAGAAGAAAACCATCCGTAGTGACGATATAGACCCTTGGTTTTGAGGGCCAGCCTGAGATGAGTGCTTTCAGAATCCTCGCGGTTGTGCTTTTACCTACCGCTACGCTCCCTGCTATCCCAATTATATATGGAACCTTTCCGTGTGTCTTCCGGAAGAAATCTGCCCTTCTAGAGATCAGCCGGCCATAATTGTCATAATATATTCTCAGTAATTTTGATATGGGGGCATAAATCTCCTCAACCTCCTTAATTGAGAGGTTCTCGTTTATTCCCCTGATCTCCAGCAATTCCTCTTCGGTAATGTTGATTTTCTCCCTTTCCCGGAGTTTTTTCCATTCGTCTCTCTCCACTTCCAAAAATGGAGAGGGGAGATTTTCGGTCATCTAGTTATCGGATCAGATATTGTTTTCTTCTCTAAATCGATTTCCGTCAACGTTTCACTTGTAAGAAGTGTTCCTAATACCAATACGATTGTTGCGAAAATAGTTATATACATCCAAGCAACGGTGAAGTAGTTGCTGAATAGCACATCAGCAATCGCAATAAATGACAACCCGAATGCTCCTATTGTACCACCAAGGTTGTAGACAACTCCTATCCCTGTCGTCCTGAACTTCTTTGAGAATTTTTCCGCAAGGAATATCGGGATGACAGCGAAAATTGCTGCCTCAAAGAATGCCTGGATCGAAAGTGCAGTCACGGTAACATATGGTGAAGAATTTGAAGCAATCATCTCAATGGGTATTGAAATTATAAGAAATGCAAGTGATAAAATTACCATTGATTTTTTTCTTAAGATTAAGCGTGTTGATATAAAGGCTCCAAAGAAAACTCCAGCAAGAGATACCACATTTATGATCATTATGTAGATGAAATCAAACTTTGCAAAACCAGCAGCGAAGTTGGCATTTAACAGAACGATAAAATAATATCCAAACGTGACAGAGTTTACGGTTAAAAGACCACCTATTATGATCACGAGGATCAGAAATTCGCTTACTGATTGCAATCCCTTTGAGGATAGCATTGAAACAATTGGAACTTTATCAGTTTCCTGTTTTTCAAGCACTTCTGCGAACACCCTGGTTTCTGTGGAAAAATACCTGAAAATTAAGGATATTAGCCCCGGGATAATTGATATGAGAAACAGGTATCTGAAGCCGTAGGTATAGTAATAGCTGCCCATATCGCTTGATAAAAAGAATGATACAAGGGCAATCAGGACAAAACCCATCCCGAAGCCGCTCTGTACAAACGCACCAACCCAGAGCCTCTTTTCCGCTGGAACAGATTCAAGGGATAAAGCCGTTCCTCCACCATATTCCGCGCCTGCAAAGAAACCTACTATGAACGAAATCAGATAGATCAGAATCGCTGAAAAATAACCTATTGAATCAAATCCTGGAACAAAGAAAATAAGGAAATTTGCAAAGGAAAAAATTGGAACCGATATTATCAACATGGTTCTGCGGCCAATCTTATCTCCTATGTAATTTCCCATAATTGCTGAGCCCAGGAACCTTGAAATTCCTCCCGCCAGTGCGAAACCTAGTGTGGAAAACAGGAAGCCAAGGCCAAGAAAAGCGTTGTTTGGGAAGAATATGCCCCTTATTGCTGGGATAGACACAATTGTCAACAGGTACGTTAAGGAAATGAAACCGTCAATTAACCATCCTGACCAGGACGATAATATATTAACCCATGGCATTTTAACATTATTTGATGTTTGCATTGAATTCAGCCGTAATTTTCCGACGGTATTTATAGTTTATATTTAAGGTACCAATTTATATACCATTTCCCTTTTTTTATTCAGCAATCTGCTCTTGAAAGGCGTCCCAATAGCTGAAAATTCATATTGTTTATCATGCACAAATTTCTCATAACCTGTTCATGAACAACAGGAGAAAAATTCCCAATCATTTTATAAATTCAAGTAATTGGCAGCTTAATGTTCCTCGTTTCGACGAAAAACTGCACGAATGCTGCAATTGAAATATCCAACAAGGCTGATTTGCACTTTATCATGACCGAAGTCAAAAGGTTTCCAGATGAAGAGTTATATGTCAGGATCGTCGAATCCGTAAAAGGCAGTGAGGTTA
>JAKAUD010000114.1 GCA_021827885.1 Thermoplasmata archaeon
GGTACTTTGCTGACTTCATTAATTTTGATCCAAGTGATATAACCAAGATAGATGAAACTAGGCTTCATTCAAAGCTTAAAGTAACACCGTTCAACGGATTTGATGCTATTTTTCCAAAGAATGTGATGATGCGAGGGGAATTAGTCGTTGAAGATGGAGAACTGATTGATGACCATGTAGGTGAGCACGTAAAGGAACTAGAAGCTGTCGATCATTGAAATTATTAATGATGCCGCATACTGAAAACTCAATTTCACTAATAGGGATGCTTTATCTTATACTAATTGATGGATATAGATTAGATCAATATGTTTCATAACACCCTACATAGATTTCCTAACATATTCTTATCTCATATTATTCATACCACCCTATCTCGAAGCTTAACTCTGTGGCTTCTTTAGAAAAGAAGCCTATCAAAAGCCTGTCAATAAACTACTATATCCTGACCTCAATTCCCCAGAGTGCATTATTAATGCGTGCAAGTCTTTTGCGACAAACTTCTTAGAAAGAAGTTTGAGCAAGGAATGGTGCAAGAAACGTAGAAAATGATTTATGGAATAAATATATTAATATCACTATTAACCAATCTACTCCAACCATTTAAGGGACCAAACCAATATCCCTCGGATCAATCAATTTATTGTGCAGTAAAAGTGCTCTAGCTTAGATTTAAATTCGTTAAGTCTATGTCGAGAGGATGGACTCGGAAGATCATTCTCAATTTGATAGAACTCAACTGGAAAATCCCGTGCCAATAACAGTTGCAAATGGCGATGGAATTGGTCCAGAAATTATGAAAGCAACTCTCAGAATAATCAAAGCTGCGGGAGCTCGCCTAAAGATAGAGGAAATACAGGTAGGTGAAGAGGTTTACAAAAGGGGAATATCCTCTGGTATAGACCCCTCAGCATGGGAATCACTTCGACGAACACGTGTATTTCTGAAAGCACCAATAACAACCCCGGAAGGAGGTGGATACAAAAGCTTGAACGTTACGGTCAGAAAGACGCTTGGGCTTTACGCCAATGTTCGACCGGTTCAGTCATATGATCCGTTCATAAAAACAAAACATCCAGGAATGGATGTAGTGATTGTTCGGGAAAACGAAGAAGATCTTTACGGTGGCATTGAGCACAGGCAGACTGAAGATGTATTTCAGTGCCTGAAACTTATTACAAGGCCCGGAACAGAAAGATTGATCAGATACGGTTTTGAATATGCTCGGAGGTACAAAAGGCATAAAGTTACCTGTTTCACTAAAGACAATATAATGAAAATGACGGATGGTTTATTTCACAAAGTATTCGACGAAGTGGCAAAAGAATATCCGGACATACAGAGTGAGCATTGGATAGTGGACATTGGTGCTGCCAAACTCGCTGATAGACCGGAAGATTTTGATGTCATTGTGCTTCCCAACCTCTATGGTGACATTCTTTCAGACGTTGCCGCTCAGATAGCCGGATCCGTTGGTATTGCAGGGAGTTCAAACGTCGGGGATAGCGTTGCAATGTTTGAGGCTATTCATGGATCGGCACCAAGGAGAGCCGGACAGAATATGGCCAACCCATCAGGATTGTTACTTGCAGCAGTCCAGATGCTTGTGCACATAGGGCAGGGAGATGTGGCTTCCAGAGTTCATAACGCCTGGTTGAAAACAATTGAGGATGGAATACACACGTACGATATTTACAATAAAGACATTTCAATGGAAAAAGTAGGTACCAGCGAATTTGCAGATGCACTAATTGAAAGACTAGGAATGAAACCTACAGTGCTGAAAGCCGCGAGTTATCCTTCAAAATCAGAACCCATAAAGATCACTCTCAAAAGTAAAAATAAGGCAAAAAAGGAGCTCGTGGGAATAGATGTCTTTATTGACTGGGAGGGAGATCCTAATGAGCTCGGGAGAAGATTGGAAAAAATATCGGGTGATGATCTGAAACTCGTAATGATAACAAATAGAGGGACAAGGGTATATCCTGACGGAATACCAGAAACATTCTGTGTTGATCACTGGAGATGCCGTTTTCAGTCAAGAATCAATGGTAATAGGGTTCAGTATGAAGACCTTATTAGTCTTCAATCAAGACTTGTGGATTCTGGATTACCTGCTGTGAAAACTGAAGGACTTTACACGTTTGACGGAAAACCAGGTTACTCTCTCGGGCAGGGTCAATGAACATTAAAGGGAGACTATGTATCATGGAATTCTATAATGAACAACAAGGTGGAGCCATATGAAGAAGAATCTATGTTCTGATCTGGATTTCCTTTACAACCTTAAGAGAGAAGGGATAAAATTAGACCTTGAAGTCATAAGAGATTTCGCAAAGTATCTTGATAATCCGCAAGATTCCTTCCGAACTTTTCATATTTCTGGTTCCAATGGAAAGGGCTCCACATCAGCTTTCATATATAATGCATTGCAAGAAACAACAGAAACTGCACTTTATACATCACCGCATCTCATTGACTTCAATGAAAGAATTGTCTCAGGAAGGACGCTGATTTCTGATGCATATATAGAAAAATTCATTGCCTCTAACAGAGATTTAATAGAGAAGCTGAGAGTCACTTTAAGAAATCCAACATTTTTTGAGACCACGACACTCCTTGCTTTTTCATATTTCAGGAGCATGAAGAATAGTGTTGCTTCCATTGAGGCTGGTCTCGGAGGAAGACTTGATTCGACAAACATAATAACGCCTGAGGTGAGCGTTATTACCACTATCGGATACGAGCACGCGGATAAACTTGGCTGCTCACTTGAAGCGATTTCATGGGAAGAGGGAGGGATAATCAAGAGAGGAAAACCTGTTGTCCTTGGAGACGCGAAAGGAGCGGTCATAAAAGAGATAAGGAGAATATCTGATATTAGGAACAGCAAGCTTTTGTTGAGAATTAAGGAGTGCTCTGTCAAAAATCTCGAGGAATCTGAAGATGGTACCTCGTTTGATCTTACTACAAGCAAAGACACTTATTACATCCACACTGATCTGT
>JAKAUD010000119.1 GCA_021827885.1 Thermoplasmata archaeon
CAGAATAATAGATTTGCGAATCGACATGCAGCTTAAATACCAATCGCCACGATATCGCAATACCTGAGAAAGCAACGCTTTGTTACTATTTCTAGTGGAAAAAACGAAGCTTTTTGCCGGATTTTCAAATGGATTTGGATCAATGACTTCCCCATTTTCATTGATTTTAATGAGTGAATTATGGACATAATCAATTTCAGGACATTTGTCAAATATTTCAGAAATTTTTTTGAGCTTCTCGGGTTCATACTCATCATCGTCATCTAGAAATGTTATGATTTCTCCGCGACTTTTTTCTATTCCTCTAGCAATTTTTTTTCCTAAGCTTTTTTCATTCAAAAATATCAAACTTACTCCACTTTCTTGTAACCACTTATCCATATCCTCATCGACGAACCCTTTTATTACTATTATTTCAAATAAATCCCTATTCATATTCTGTTTCAGAACGGTATTTACAGCCTTAACTATGTAGTCTCTCCTGTCATAAGTATATATGAGAACGGTAAGATGAATCAAGGAAATCATATGTTGATGGAATCCTATGCAAATAAGCTTTCTGTGGGTGATATAATCTACGCTAAGGCTTTTAGTTTATTTTAGGTTACTAATTTTGTTGTTTGGTCTCCTAGCTTTTACTTTCCACTCTCGAATAAACTTCATTAACTTGTTTTTTAAATACTTCCCTCGAAAATCTTCGAGCGCGTTTGAACCCCCTTTCTCTTAGTTCATCAAACATTTCCAATGCATCTTTTATCCCCTTAACACATCCATCCGCCGTAGGTTTCACGAAAACGGATGCATCATCGGAGACCTCACGCATGACTTCAATATCTGATACAACAGTTGGAAGACCTGTTGCAAATGCCTCGATCACTGGTTTTCCAAAACCCTCGGCCAAAGTTGGGAAAAGGAGAACATCGCAGGAGTTATAAATCAAGTTCATTCTTTCTCTACTAACATCCATGAACGTTATGCTATCATCTACTGCAGGACCTATTCTTACGAGTCTGAATTTCTTACCCATCCTCTGCATGGTTTCTTGGACAACCTGAAGATTTTTTCGTTTTAGAGCGCTAGATACAGAAAGGATTAGGGTTTTGTCTAAGGGAAGGCCGAGTTGCTTCCTTGCTTCCGTTTTATCTATAATTGGATAATACTCTGCAGGCACTGGTATGTAAATGACATCTATCCTCCCGGTAAATCCATAATCCACCAATTGGTTCTTCACAAATTCTGATGGAGCTAACACATTTTCATAGTAAACAAAACGATCTAAGAGAAGCTTGGAAATATTGACTATGTGACCGGAGGCCTCGTCTCCGGAGTTGAGAAAAAAAAGGTCGTGAATTGTAACAAGGTCGGTCATTCTTTTCCTAAGGACCGGCAAACCAAAGGTAGTGTAATGTATTGGCACGTCTCTAAGTTCCTCTGCAAGCTTCTTGAACACGAGTTTTCCAAAGATATTATTAAATCCCCACCCACTGCCTGGAATAGCCGTAAACGAACCCTTTTCAATCCTAGTCTTATAAGAATCCAAATATTTTAACTGATTCCTAGAGTTGATTATTGTAATTCTCTTCCTGGATGAGGCTTCACTGAATTCAGTCGCGTAAGAATTAAGACTGCTGTTGGGATGGCCAGCGCCCAAAATAACTATCTTTGACATTAGCTAAAACTAAAGTGTAAGTTCTGATTTATTTCTTTTCATTACGTGTTCAGAAGAAGTGGATTTGTTCACATTTGTCTGGAACTGTTAAAGTCGGTTACTGAATAGAAGGGTCACTGAGGATAAATGGGATAATATTTACATGACTTTTTCTAGAAATATCTTGCGATGCAAGACAAATTGCAGATCTCTAATAGTAAGATTTGTTGATTGAGATCAAATTTGTTTTAACGTTGGCATTTTACATGTCCTCCTTTGCATATAACATAAATGTTTATCTCTAGAATGCCAATAAGAGGCACCTAAAACCCATTAGTGTTTTTTCTACAACACAAGGGGGTGAGATTCCGCTTACTACTAGGTAATTCATGAGCATTGTCTATTCCTATAATTTTTGCAGGATCTTGCCTGAAAATGTATTTGACGTGTTTAGGTTCCCGCCACTATTTAGAATATATGAATTGAAATTTTATGAAGATGTTTTTAGGGGGGAGCAAATAGCCAAAATAATTTCTATAAAGAGCTATTTCACTTCATATGATTTATACTTACAATGCAACAGCCACCGATGTTCCACTTTCAATCATTATACCATCGTTGAGTCCAAGCAATTGTAGGCAATTCATTGAAAATTGTAAAGATTTGGATACGGAATACATCTTTGTTGTAAGGGACTACAAAGAATACGAAGATTTGGAGAAATCTAACGCTAGAATAAAAGTAATTCAGACAAACTCGCGTAACTTTGCTTTTCTCAGGAATCTTGGCGGGTACTTCTCCAGTGGCAAATATATAATGTATGCTGGCGACGATGAAAAAATCTCAGCTGAACTGAGGAGATCGATAGAGGTTATTGGTAAAGAGGATTTTGATGCATATTCCGTAATAGTGGAGGTACTGTTTGGCCAGAAAATCGTAAAAATGTGGACAAGGGAAAATGTGAGAGTCATTAATAGAAACTTTTACCACTTCATAGGAAGAGTTCATGAAAGGTATTCCATGATTCCCCCAAAGAGGAGGAAATTGGACGGCAAGATTATAAATAAGTCTTACGATAATTGGTCACATTATCGCAGAAAGAATCTGAGAATCACAAAGTTAGAAGAAAAAACCTTGAAAAATTTAATCAACAGGACTTATTTTCCAGTAATGGATTATATATTTAGAGGAGGTGTTAGAGGAGGATTTCAGGATCTCAAGGTTCTATACGGTTCAATCATGTATGCCTTTTTCATTTGTGTACGTGGCTCGGCGCCTTTAAAACGGTTAGGGTCGAGACAAAGGTACTCACTTAATAGTATGGGTTCTTACCTGAAGAAAGTTACATCCGAATACGAGCGGGAATATGCGATCAATGTCCTTAAGCATCTAACAGCAGGTGAGATCCCAGAAGGATCTACACTGGATGAGGAAGTACAACAGTTACTGTCTATCGTTGAAGAGTAACAGCGAAGATAATACTCGTTGACTAAACAATATCCAGACCACTGTTGTTTGGAATTCTACGTAAGTCAAGTTGTGAACTTATTTCATCTCTCTTGTGATTCACAATTGCAGTAAAGACCGTGAATCTCTCTATACCGTGAGAAAAGTATAAGTTCGATAACCTGAATGCTTCACATTTACCCCCACGATATTTTCTCCAGCGCAGTTAGTATATCGCGCTGTTTCTTTGTTCTTTCGAGGAACTCAAAAGATCCGCCACCCTTCTTTATTATCTGTAGCCTCTCAAGCTCCAGGAACATTCTCTCAACGGAATACTTCTTTGTCGGCCCGGAGAGGTTCATTGCCCTCACAATCATGGAACGAAGTATCAACGCTATGATAAGCACAAATATCGTTACCCTCACTGTAGAGGGTTTTCTTGCTCTCAGTGGAAAGAGATCAAGATCCGTCTTGAGCATCTCGTATGCCTTCTCTATTGCATCTTTCTGCCTGTATACCGACAGGCAGGACACGGGATCATAATCCCCGTTGCAGACAAGCATGAACCTCCCCATCCTGTTCTCTGCTGCCTTTATTGCGTTGTTTCTTGCCCTTGTTGTTATCTTTCAATCCTTCACAGTGTATGAGATGTATTTCATGTAAGGACCTGCAATGGAAGATGTGCAGTGCTGAGGTCTTTCCTTACGTGTAGCTTCTCTATATATTCCCTCTTCTGCAGAAGGTTGCGGTGGAAATCCATGCGCTCCCGTGTTTCTCTTTCCGGATCATTATAGAGGTATGCATCCAGATTGAGATCTTCCATCCTGAAAGAAATACGCTTGCAGAACATTGTCTTGCTCTCGTATATGATTGCGTTATCCGCCCTGTCCATCGTCTTCATTGCGGATGAAAATGCGATCTTGACCTCTTTCCTGGAATGTACTGCAGCAATGATGTAGTTATGCGCAGACAGGATGAATTCTGTCCCTTCAAGCCCTAGATCTACAACCATTCTCCTCAGCGTAACGACCTCCGGAATGCTACCGCTGTATGTTTCGAACGCCATTGTCGAAAACGACTCTTCTCCATGACAATGGAAGGATTCAGCTGCGGCAGATCTGCATGATCCTTTGCATGGCCATACTCAAAGAATGGCAGCGATGAGTATGCAGGCATCCTTGTTATGTCGTACAGCAGAGATCCTTCCGGTTTTATGCTGGACATGAAATTCTTCGAGAACCTCCAGTAGAGATCGCTTTCTCCAATCTTGTCCAGTAGTCTGCTTATCCTGGATGAGTTTAAATCAACGCCAAGAAGATTTGGAAGACGTGTCCCTTCGATCCAGGCGGGAATACTTTTCATCGGGAGCGGTCTCACGACCTTCGAAATTGCCAGTGCAATAATCTATCCGGATATCTTCATTCCCGTAATGGTGGATAATATCTCGCCCATACGCAATGAGTCCATGATTTTAACGAGAGGCAGGAAAGGCCCGTAAATGTAGCTCCTTCTTGGGAGAGTGATCCTAACCCTGCCCACCTTTCCATACATCTCCTTTCCGACATATCTGTATTTGTACGCCGTGTTCTTCGTCTTCGGATCATATCCTGGTGTTCGTTCATAATAGTAGGTTGATCCATTCTTGACTTTCTTTACGGTCTGTGGCGATCCCATAATGGTATTATTTTCAACCATTACACATAGACTTATTTATTCGTGCAGAGACAGTAATAAACGCTGTTCACTGGTCTATGATGGTGGTAAAACTGAAGGGATCAGGGAATAAGGATAAAAAAATTGTTCCTAATGAAGGCGGAGATTTTTCCATTTCCTCACTCAAGAATTTACTAGTGCCGATAAAATTTGTGATAATTCCTCCCTTAATGAACTCCCTTGGGGGATATCTCCTCTTTTAATGGAGTTTAAGGTATACTTTATGTATTCTTTTTCTACCTTATCATCTATATTTTCTATTTGTTTTGTTATTCTCGCTTCTACCTCTTCAAGTGAAGGAGACTGCTTAGAAATTCTGCTACCCCTACAACTCATCAAAAATCCATAAAACACAGATGCCATAACTATTTTTATACCCGTTAGCCCATCTCTATAGCCAGATTTAGAAAAATAATTATATAAGGGAAAAAGAGTCCTGAATACCATGAGACGCAATACCTTATTTTCTAATAAGGTGAATCTAAATGCTTTTTTCCAGTATTCTGCCCAATTTTCATAAGAGTTATTTATTATTGATCCAGAAATAGTTTTCGTAGCCAAAAAACGAGAAGCCAAATATTCATGAACTTGGCCAACATAATGAGCTGCACTGCGCTCTATAATCCTAGGCGTTACTCTATCCCACATGTTCACAATATTTCCCATAAAAGTAGAACGAACAAGTACGCTATAAGCTTGAATTTCAGGTGTTAAGAGTTTCATGTTGTTGATAAAGGTTTGACTCATAACTTCATCGTCGTCTATTCTGAATATATAACTACGCTCGCAAACCCATATCCCTAAGTTCCTAAGGTAAGCAAAATTGCTAGATTTACTTTGAACAGTCCTTATTTTCGGAGCTAGGTTCATCGCCCAAGCAAACTTCTCCTTGCTGTCGATTACTATTACAATGGAATCTACACATTCTGTTAGAACTGAACATAGGTATCTTGACTTTTCCCCATTGTTAGAGATTATCACTGCACAGATTCCGTTTGACGGCGTCTTTTCATCCCCTTTAAACTTGTTAAGCTCATTAATAACATTTCTTCATTAATATTATCTGCTTGGTTCAGAGTTTACGTTGCTCCTATACTTCTTCATAAACTTTCAATAATGCTTCGATATACTTTTCTTTCGTATACAACTTAGACGCCTCTAAAGACCTGCTCGACAACAAGTGTGCATTATTTAAAGCCTCTTTTATAGAAGTTACATAACCTTCAACTGTAGGTTCGGATAATATAGCCGCACCTCTGCTAACTTCTCTAGTTATTTCAAGGTCCGTGGTTACGACTGGTAATCCATTGGCCATAGCTTCTACAATAGGGTATCCAAACCCCTCATCTAGAGTTGGAAAAAGCAAGACATCTGCTGCTCGATAAATGTTGTTTAGAGTTCCGTCATCGACATGTTCGAAATTTATCCCCTTTCCTATGTCGCTTCCAACTCTTACAAGTATAAATTTATCACCTAGTTTTTCCACAACCTCTTTTATTTTAGTTAGATTCTTTCTTTGGCTAGCACTTGATATTGACAAAACGATAAATTGATCTTCTGGTAACCCAAGTGATCTTTTGGCAGAGATTTTCGGGATATTCAGTTTAAGCCTATCATTTACATAAGGGTAAATAACATTTATTCTTCCTGTAAACCCAGTCTCTTCAATTTCTTTTTTTACCTTGTTGGAGCATGTGATTACGAATTCAGTTCTCAAATGCGCATTAAGGCATTTTCTCGCGTATTTAATCCAAGCATTCGGTGCCCAAGAATTATCTGAAAGGGGAATAACATCTAAAATTGATACAATTTTCTTATCTGACTTTAAAAATGGAAAAACATATGGGTCAACGTAGTGGACAATTTTTTTGCTTATGGCATGATTACTGTAAAAGTTTGCCACGCTTCTGAAGATCAGTGCCTGCAACCTTGTGTTTAGAAACCATCCCGAAGTAATAGGAGGATATATACCTCTTAACACTAATCCGGGCAGACCAGATTCTAAATCTTCCCTACTGAAAGCGAGAGAAATCAATAACGCCCTGTTTTCTAATGCATTGAAGGTGTCATTTGCATATCTACCTATACCACTGAAAGTTCTTGCACCATTTATTAAGGTAATGCTTGGTTGAGGGGCTTGCATTTTTGGTTATAACCTGCCGGATATTATACTTTTATTGGTCACAGTATGTATAAACAGTGCCCTGCCCTTTGGAAAATGTTGATCTAACATGGGTCTATTGTATTAGTCCTTCTTTGACTCTATTGCATCAATTAGGGCTTACCATCTTTTAGGCTTCTTTCATTTGGCGTGTGCAAAGTTAGATGATCCAATTCACTAAGATTTTGACATGTTTATACTTGCCAGCATTCATAGTTAACCTATCCATCATCATTTACCTCACTTCTTGAAGCTACGCTTAGTTCAGCATGTAACCGTCTCAATGAATTCTCCTTAGGCGTTTTCTCTGCTATATTCATTTCTATCGTCCTTATGTCTGTCCGCAGTTAACGTCTGTTTTGCCAAACGCCTCCAAATTCTGCATAGTTGCCTCATGGCATTTTGTTCTGACCAAAAATCATTGCAGATTTCGCATGAGTTGAAATCTGGCTAGAGCATCTTATATCTATCGGGGGAAGCCGAGCAGAATTTTGTAAATGTCCGGGTTTCTGTGGCAATTCAAATCTACAGTAACTTTTAACAATCAAAATCTCTATTATGGTTAGTGTTTTCAAAAAAAAGACAAAATCGTCATTTCGATGCCAATGTCTGTTTCCTGATGACTGATTTTTATATTAAAAGAAATTCGCGGTCGACTGGTGGTGAATATGTTTTCTTAAAGCTCGCAAATTTGCTTAAAAGAGATGGGTATAAAGTATCTATAATGTTTGTAAGAAATTATTATCATGGACTTATGACAATTTGTAAGGATGATAAGTTAAAAAACTACGTTGAAAAGGAATCAAAGAAGAAATTTATTGAGCGTCTGCAAATTAAGATATCACTTACATCCATCGGAGCTCTTCTGATCTTCTGGTTAGAAATGATAGTTAAAAAAATGAGTGGAATTGATGATTTTCAGTTGCTACTGGGTATCAAGAGGATTTTTGTGCTTTCAGAATCCATACCGAAATTTTCTGGTAATGTTTTGATCGCTAGCTGGTGGGGTTTATCGTTTCTTCTTGACTATATGCAGGTTGGTGATGAACATACTAAGAAGTATTACATGATTTTTCACTCAGAAGATGACAAAACATTTTCTGGAGACCTTAGCAACCTTGCTTTGAATTCTTATTCATTAAAGTTAAGAAAACTGTGTAATACAAATGATATCTTAAAGCGATTTCGAGAGGAAAATGTGAAAAAATTCCCTTTAGGCATTGATCACGATATTTTCAAAGTTACTGTTCCAATCGAAAATAGAAGAAACCACATTATTTTCCAATATAGGGAAGATGAACACAAAGGAATGGCATACCTCTTTGGATCCTTACGAACTTTAAAACAGCTAATTCCGGATTTACGTGTCATAGCCTATGGGAAAAAAAGAGGTGCTGGTATGCCAGATTTTGTTAATTTTACAACTTCTCCTAGTAATCTTGAACTTGCTAAGATGACAAATTCTGCCATGATCTTTATACTTCCATCTTTAATAGAGGGGTTTTCCTTGAGTACGCTTGAGTCAATGGCCTGTGGTGCCGTACCTGTTGTCACAGATTGTGGAGGAGTAACAGACTACGTAGAGAGTGGAATAAATGGTATTATTGTCCCAAAAGGGGATGCTGAGGCAATTTCTCAGGCTGTTTTAGAATTGCTGCAAAATATAGACCTCAGATTGCAACTGGCGGAATCTGCTATTAAAAGAAGCAAGTTGTATAGCTACACTAATATGTATACCTCTTTCAAGGAAAGTGTTGGATTATAGCGAGGGACATACGTAATTGATTATATTTAGATTGAACCTCTTTTTTTTCTGAAATGGTTTGATACCATTTTCCTCATATTTCTGAAGCTTTAAGGTATGGTTGATCCCAGCAAATCATTCTTTGTCTAGTTCCGGCATTCCTCTGCGGGATTGAGTTTTGGATAACACCTTGGAAATCTTACCAACATGATTGTTTTCCAGTTCTTCTTCGAAAACCACTCAACTTCACCATCCCTGACCTCCCTGTAATCTAATATAGGTGTTTCAAGCATCTTCGGACAAATGCTAAATTAATATGATCCACGTTATTCCATGCCTTATGAATGGCAGAAAACAGGAAATACACGCCTGTGGAGAAACTGAAAATAGCCCTTGAGGGTATGAGCGAGAGCGTATCAGTGGCGGATCTGTGCAGGAAATATGATCCCAAGCCTGCAAGGTTCTATTACTGGAAGGATCAGCCCCTGAACAGTCCACCTGACATATTTGAGAACCGCGGCTGGAAAGCCGATGAGGATCGCATCAGGGCCGAGAAGGATAATGAGATTGCAAGGCTCAAGGCAACCATTGCTGAAGTTGCGCAGGAGGACCTAGGTGTCAAAAAGCCCTGGTGAAGCTTGCAGAGAAGGGAAAGGATATGAAATCGCTCTTCTATTATATTCATACAACCGTGAGGAATGCCACTGAAAGATTTGGATATTCCATTTTATCCGCCCTAAGAGTGCTAGTAACATCCAGTTCCTAGCACTACTCACAGCTTTCATTCTCACCCATGCTAGATGGACGATTCAACCCTCTGGCCATAAGAAATGACGATGAATGGATCGTCACAGGCTTCAAGCACCAGCACCAACGGCGTCCTTCAGGGAGATCGCATACACCCTAATAGACGGGAACCTTCCATACCTCTCCCCTTCCACAGTGTAAAGGATACAGAATATGCACGATCTCATAACGCCTTGGAAGCATTCAGTGTGGGAATCCACTCGCCCGGAGCGTTCAAGGGCGCCGTAAGAAAGAAGGCAGACGGACATCATGTACGTGAAGATACAGGGAAGGTTCTTCTACCTCATCATTTTCATAGATGAATATTCCAGGTACATTGTGCACCATTGGCTGCTGACGGCAATGGACGCAGGTTCAGTGTCACCGTAGGTGAAGGCGGCAAAAAACAAGCTCAGGAGGGATTCCATTACAGAATCTATTATACGGTTAGATAACGGATCATCTTTCATTGCCATGGAATTCAAGCTTGTACTGAAGGATAATCACCTGACTCAGAACCCTATTATGGCATACGGCGGAACAGAATGGCATTGTTGAGAGGGCAAACAAGACAATGAGGGAATCCCTGGTAGAGGTGATACTGACCGACTATAAGCAGGCCAGACATGAGATATCCAGAATTGTTGAATGTTACAAAAGTAAAAGGAGGCACTCGTCGCTGAACTATCTCACACCTATGCAGATATCATGAAAAAGGTTCTTTTGGCCACGCTTTCATAATTATGTTAGCGTAAGAGCCAGGGACGGCGATCGATGTAATACTTGGCCTGTGAGGCCGTGGTCTGAATTGGCCGACCCTCGCTCTGACATTATACCCTGAAACAAGGGTGAATAGAAGCATGTCGAGATATCTCCTACTTTGAACTCTCACCAATCATTGGGAGGTCATTGAAATCTATATATTTGTTTGGATGTGCATAAAAGTAGCGTATACATAACAGATATGAATGAATGTGGAGACATTGGCCAGCAGTATGAGACCCCTAACTTTGGGGAATCTTGGGGGAGATTCTCAAGATAAGTAAATTCAGGATCGAGAAGGCAAGAATATTAAGGAGGGGAAGGAATATGATGGAACGTAAGGGAGGTGAAACGGCAGTGACCGTATCATAATTCTTTTCGCAAATTGCCCAGAATTGAGAAAAACAGTACATCAATTGCATCCCCATCCCTGAGATACTTCGCCTGGAGGATCGAGAACGGAAAGATTAAAACAATATCAAGGAGTGATGCCATATCCGCCGCCGAGAACAGGATGGAAGATTCCTGCTCGTGTATAATTGTGACTACACGCCTCTGGAATGCCTTTCCATATATCGCAATCGTGACAGCATTGAGAAAGCATTCCGCATACTGAAAACGGATCTGGACATATTCCTCCATGAGGATCAGGAAGGAATCAACAATCAGGGGATGCTGTTCATATTCTTCACATCGCTGATAATAAGAACAGCACTCATGAGGGGAATGGTATCATCAGGCCTCATGCAAAGGTACTCGCTGGAGAAGTTGCATGTTGTGGAGGATGCCAGCAGCAATATTAGCAAGCTGGAGAGGACAAAAGGAGAAGGACTTCTTGGATGCACTGGAAAGGTATCGTGGTGGTAAAAGCAGGGAGTTCAGGATACAACTCATTTAACTAGATTGCTACTTGCCGATCATGGGACATGCTTTTTTCGCCCATAGAAAATGTAGTAAAGTAGAATTGTTTCTAAAAACTTTTCAGATAATTAACATTTTACCATGATTAGGAAGAATATATAATAACCTACATAGAAAAAGATAGACAAGAATACACCTAAAGACTTAAGGGAAAAATAAGGTCTAATATCAACCGTGAATTTACACGATGATTAAAAAGTGGTCAAAATGGATATGGAAGCTACAAGTTATGTTAAAAACGAGGAAAATTTGCTAAAAGGTTTAAGGTGGGTACTATCAAGTCTAAAGAAGATGCGAAAATTGGAGGAATTCAATTTAGACTTTAGATTCTTGTATAAAGAACTAACGGACCCTTCGTTCAGAATGCAGAACTTTCTGAGATATAATTCAATAGGAGGAGAAGTGGCTATCAATAGATACGGGCTAAAGTTTTCTAATAGAACTCCAACAAATGCATTACAAGAAATATTTGTAGAAAAAGTTTACAGTTCTTATCCAGAATTCATCCCAAGTAAAAAAGAGACGGTTGTTGATGTCGGGGCACAGTACGGAGATTACTCAATTTTTCTTGCCAAATATATCGGGGTGAAGAAAGTGTATTCTTTTGAACCTTTAGTTGAGAATTATAATATTTTTAAAGAAAATATAAAGTTAAATAATATTACAAACATAGAACCTTACAATATTGCCCTTGGAGATAAAACAAGTGAGGTGGAAAGGGGGATTTTGGATAATATGATCACCATTTCAGAAAGCGAAACGAAATCTACCATTAAGATAGAAAAACTCGACAACATTCCCTCCATCCAGGAGGATTTTTTAAAGATAGATGTTGAAGGTTTTGAAATGGAAGTTTTAAATGGCGCTATTGAAAATATTAAAGCGAATATGCCAAATATCATCATTGAAGTTCATTCGTATGCGCTAAAAGCAGAGGTAAAAAAGTTCCTTGGAGATTTAGGATATAAACTTAGACACAAAAACGGCTTCAGACGGGACCCATTAAATGGGATGAACATGGCGGAGAACCTTTTTTTCTCTAAGTAAAAGGATTTGAAGCATCCTTATCTTTTTTCATCCATTTTAATTTTATTGTGCAAAGGAAACAAGCTTTTTCGGGATCATTGATTTGGGCCATCACAGGGCTGGAATGCCATCATAAAACTATGAGGATTGGCATGAAGACTGAAAATATCCATGACGTTAAAGAGCTCATGCACAAAATTATGCATCTGAAGGAGACAACACGCAGCGCTGCATTTGAAAGGTTTCTATAGATTTAAGAGTTTAAAACTTTTAAATAAAACTCATTAATAATCGAAGAGAAATTTGGTAAGCGATGTTTCTCAACAGCTTTTTGGCTATTTGTTATAAACTTATTATTCACTGTTAAAGCTTCTTTTATGGCATTTACTAATTCAGTAAGATTATTTGGATCAGCGAAAAAACCCATTCCAGAAGAAACTTCTCTAAATAGATCAGTATCACTTAACACCACCGGAATGCCCGATGCCATTGCCTCTATTACAGGGATACCAAAACCCTCTTTAAGGCTAGGAAATAGTAAGACATCGGAAGCAGCATATAGATCATTAAGAACATTAGGTGGGACGTTATTGAAAGAGTAGCCAGTTCCAATAGATGGTCCGACACGAACTAGAATAAAATCGTCCTGAAGTGTTTCTGCAACTTTTTTTACCATAGCCAGATTTTTTCTTTTTTCGTTTGTCGATACTGATATAATTATCTTCTTATTCAAGGGAAGACCTATTCTTCTCCTAAGGTCCTCTTTGTTCGGTAATGGTTTGAAATCATAAAAAAAAGGATGAGGCACAACCTTTACTTCTCCAAAAAATCCCTTATCTATGAGAACAGATTTCATATAATTGGTAAATACCATACCATAATCCGCTTTCATGTACTTTTTATCGTTCCGCTGTCTCATTTTTGCGTAGGCGTGCGTCACGTTATTTTCTGGATAGTCTTCATACACAAAGTCATGAAAAGTTACTATAGTTCTCCCATTATGTTTAATAGGGGGACAAGAACTTGTTAAATAATGTATCACGTGCTGATTGCTACTTCTATATAATGCCTTCCTAAGATGACTGAACGCGTAATTTGGGAAATGTGCTCCAATAAACCATGAAGGATAAAATAATCCTCTTAGCTGCAAATACCTTTCATCGCACTGACACCCAAATTTAGTTGCTTTTCCAAGATTAAAGCACACGAGCTTTGTGAGGCTTGCTGCTACTTCATTAATAATTTTACAAAAATTACCTACTGAACCATACCCACAAGCATCTGTTATCTGTATAATTTTTCCAGTATCTTCAATGGGGACGGCTCTGCTCTCCCTTAACATGTTGCGACAATAGCCATAAGAAGTTATTAATTCTTAACATCGCAACGAAAGATCATGTATATCTAAGTCAAGCATAAATCAATAGAGTTACCGCGCCTCATATATGTAGCCTTGTCTCAACCCAGAATTACGATGCAATAGTGTTCGACAGGTACTCGTTTCTCGGCAACAGAATACCGCTTGCGAGAAGGGTTGCCAGCCGGGGATTCAACGTCCTGGTGAAGGCAATGCTCGGCATCCGTGTCAATGATACCCAGTGCGGATACAAGATCATGAAGACTGAATACGCTAGAAAGGCGTTCAGGAAGATATCCATAACCAACACATTCTTTGACGTGGCGCTGATATTCTACCTGAAGAAGATCGGTGCGAGGATTATGGAGATTCCCGTGGGATACAACCACGACGGAGATAGTAAATTTAACGTCTTTTCTGAAATCATAGGGCAGGGTTCATCACTGCTTGCGTTCCGTATCAGGAATTCCCGCTTTTACAGATACGTTCCCAGGCGGCTTGTCGACCTCTATTACAGGAAATTCAGGTGGATCTAGCATCCGCATGGATCATTTTCCTTATTCCCGACCTGAGATCATGATTTGGCACAAATCCCAGGTCCCTTTTTGCCTTGGCCATGTCTGCCTGCGTGAAATACTGGTAATTCTTCAGCGGGTTTGGGACATATTTCGGTGCAACGGAAGAATGCATCTCCTCCCTCACAATGCTGTATATGTCGTTGAAGCTTGTTGACACCCCTGTCCCTATATTGTATGCCTCCCCGCTCTTTCCGCGTTCCATGGCCAGCACAGAAGCCCTGGCAGTGTCCTCGACGTAGATGAAGTCCCTGCTCTGCTTACCATCCCCGTATATCTCTGGATCGGTGCCGGACTGCAGTGCCCTGATAAACCTCCACACAACGCTTGCATACTGGGCCTTGCTGTTCTCCCCTATGCCATACGTGTTGAAGTACCTCAGCGCCACGGTCTCGATCCTGGATGAGAAGAATCTTGCCGTGATCTCGTTGATCCTCTTTGTTACCGGATACATGTTCTCGTAATTTTCCGGCATAGATCCCTCACTGGCAGCACTGGTCATGTTGCCGTATATGGCGGATGAGGATGCAAAGACAACCTTTCTCAGCCCCATCTCCAGTGAAGCCCGGAACACGTTGTAAGTACCCATGACGTTGACCTCGTATCCGCTGTTGCCAGGCTCCTCGAACTGCGGCGGTGAGGTAGTGGCGGCCAGGTGGAAGGCTGCATCGCAGCCCCGCATGCTCTTCTTCAGGAGCCTGAAATCAAGCACTGTCCCGGTGACATGTTTATCGGAATCGCTGTTCTTCTTTGCGGTGTCAAAAGAAATAGTTTCCCAGCCCCTGTTCCTGCATTCCCTTATGATATGCCTACCTATGAAGCCGGATCCGCCTGTTATAAAGACCTTCATGCCCGGTGATGTCAAAATTTTAATATTAAGTTTGTTTATTTCTGGGTCATCTGAATGGGATCCATACAATGTATAAGAATGTGAGAACATGATAAACCGCGAGACCAAATCACAATATGTCAGGGTAGGGTACATTACAACCAAGCATTGTTCATGGCCAAAGCATGATTAATCCCGATGCTGATTTTTCAACCCCGAAATATTCAGGACTTATCAGCTTCCATCCTCTTCAAGTCACTCTCCACCATTATCTTAACAAGGTCGCCGAACTTTGTCCCCGGTTCCCAACCGATCTTCTTCCTCGCCTTCGAGTAGTCTCCCCTGTA
>JAKAUD010000117.1 GCA_021827885.1 Thermoplasmata archaeon
GAATTTATTTGATTACCCCTAAAATATTTCGATATATTGAAATACATCGAAATAACATTCAACACCAAGCTATTGAAGTGGTGTTGTCACAAGCACTTTCTCTTTCTGTAGAGAGTTCAAAATTTTTTGCTTATAAAATAGATGGTTTTAATGTTAATATTAACAGAGAGATTGATTTAAAAGTGGCAAGAGACTATATTGTGAAGTATAACGCCACTAAGGTTGATAATCCATTACATATTAAAGATGAAACAACTAGGTGAAAATATTGCGTGAACACAAACTTAATAGGAAAAATTATATTTTATCGAAAAAATTTTTTAATAAAAATTTATCATTAATATTATATATATCAATTACTCAGATTTTTTTGTTAATTAATTTTTCTTCAGGTAACTATCCATTCAACGGAGACACTGTGCTTCAATTAAATTATATTTATGCAACATATCATTTTTCATATTCTTGGTTTTATGGCCCAATGGCAAGTCAAAATTTATTATTAATATTTGCAGTGCCTGCTCTTCTTCAATTATTTGGTGTGTCAATCTTTGAGATTGAATTTTTTATTTATAGTATTACTTTTGTCGTAATTGGTTTAGGCGTTTCCTTGTTGTATAGGTCTTTATCCAATTATTTTTCCAGACTTTGGGAGTTTGTTTTAATAATATTTTACGCATTTAATTATTACTCAATATCTGTTATTTGGACAGCTTTTGAAATTAGAACGGTATATTATGCACTAACTCCGCTAACTCTTTTTCTTTATTCAAGATCTATAAAGTCCAATAAATTTTCTTCGCGTGTTGGTTATTTATTGCTAATAGCCATTATATTTTCATATTATAGTTTGTATATAATTCCAATAATAATGCTGATCATCATTATATTCTCATTTTATTTACATGTATATGGAAAGGTAAAAAAATTATTGCAAAATATTTTATTAATTGTTTTAATTTATGTGACAGTTAATTTTTATTATATCATTCCAACAATTTTGATTCTTTCAAAAGTTTTGACCATTCATTCAGTGTCTGAACCTTCTTCTTTATTTTTTGCATTTCCAAAAGCTCAAAATTTAATAAATAGCATTCGTTTACTTTCATTTGAATTTATTTGGTATTGGGGATGGGGATATCCAAATTACAGTTGGACTTTACCTGTGTTAAATAATTTATTATTGATATTATGTAGTTTTGGACCATTTTTTATATTTATATATTGGTTGCTAATGATAAAGTTAAAAAAATTATCTCAATATTTATCAATTATTACAATATTTCTCATCGGGATTTTTGTCTCAAGCGCAAGTGGTTCACCATTAGGAGATATTATTTTTAAAGCTCTATCACTAACACATTTAGTTTCTCTATATGAAATTCCTTTTGAGGCTTTTGGTTTAATGATAGTAATCGCATACTTATTAATCATGATTGATGGAAGTTACTATTTGACTCCAATAATTAAACTTTCAAAGAATATGTTTAGCATCGACAAGATTTTTAATCTAAAAAAGATCAAGAATTTCTTTAAATCAATTATGGATTCTGTACATATTTCTAAACATGTAGGGATTTTTATATTTATCTCAAATAAAGTGATTAATAAGTCTAAAACGTTTTTATCAATTTTACTAGTTCTAATGATTCTAATAAACACTTATCCGGTTGTAACCGAACAAATATTCCCACAGCAAATTAATCGAGGAGGAGGAATACCTGTACCTAGTTCTTTTATTTCAGTCCCCCCCTATTATAATTCTTTCAACAACTACGCTTTGAGATTAAATCATAATTATAGTTTATTGGTACTTCCCCCATTTAGCCCCGCAAGTCATATTTGGCATCCAAACAACGAAACTTCATCTAACCCCATCATACAATATTATAGCGGAAATATGAATATTATAAACCTAAATCCAAATAATCAGATCATTGAAACTGTGAATTATCTTATTTCAAATAATATCAGTTCAACAACTTTTACAACTATATTGTCGAAAATGTCGGTGAAATATATTTTAATCGAAGAGGATTGGTTGAATCTCGTTAGTTATGAAAAACCTTTAGGGTTCTATACTGGATACATTTCAAATGTACTAAACTCTTCTAATTCCCCACTTTCAATAATACATTCTTTTGGGAATCTAACCTTGTTAGAGATTAAGAATCCTAAACCAGAACCAATATATCAGTTAATTCAATATGGATATTATGTGCCTGGAAATATCAACAATATAACATCTTTTTACAAATTTCCCATTAATTATAACAAGCCAATAATTGAGGAGGTTTCAGGTATAGGTTATTCTAATAACCGTCTGGTAGAACATAACTTTATAAATAAACTTAATAACACTCAAATTCAGCCAGGGAATTATTCTATATATACAATTGCAAGTGAATTAGCAAAATCAAATTTAAACACTTCTAATAATTTGACGGGACAAATCGAAGGGAAGCCTTTTTCAGTGTTCCTAAACTCAAACATGAGTTTGCCAATATTACATGGTCAGTTCCCTGTTTACAATTTTACTACTAATAGTAGCCACTTAAATGTTAGTTTCAATAATCCATCCATAGATGTGCTGAATCAGTCTCAGATTATATCAAAGGCAAAGAGTTGTAATAATATTTCATCGTCCAGTACAGAATTAAATTGTACCAATTTTAACATGTTTTTTAATCGGTGTATTCCAAGCAGTTTTAACGCAGAATTTAATTTCAGTTTTTATTCTAATCCAAAAGAAATTGGTTATTCCGGTGTGAGCTTTGTTAACCATAATGACAGTTTGGAGATAGTGGTGAGGGAAGGATCATATGGGTCTTCTGGAGGAATATTAATAATTCAGAATGTTAGTGGAAAGATTATTACATATTACTCTAACTTAGTAATTCCATTAAATGGGACTCAAAAAATTTTTATAGCAGTAAATAACGGGACGATAGGTGTCATACTGGATTCAAAGTATCTAAATTTTAAAAGTTTTGGAGCACCAGTTACTGATTTTAACTACTCCCCTATATTCTCTTTTTCTAACTTTACATCAATTAAAGTGTTTTCTAATAATCTACCTATAAGTATTAATAATTTTAATATAACTCATAAAGAATTTTTTTTCCAAAATTCAATTCTATTGCAAGATCCTCCGAATTTTGATGCATATATTTTAAATTATTCATTAAATTTCATAAACCCTTCTACGATTTCTGTATCAGCAGCGAAAGTCATTTCAAATGATTATTTGATTACGTATAGTAATGTAGGAACCGGATGGAGAGTTGGTTCTTCCCTTTATCCCTTTAACATATTTGCATTTGAATTGAAAAACTCAAACTGTATGAATACATCATTCAATGAGCAATGGGCATTAATTTCCAAAAGTGAGAACTCATCTACGATTTATATATTCTATGAACAACAATCAATAGCGAATGTATCGTTATTGGTTACTTTTACTTCTATGATAGGATTTTTAAGTTTTTTTGTCTATTTAAGGAAGAAAGGGCGATAGGTAAAAGTTCTGTTTTCTGAAATTTACATAAACCCCTATTTGAGGCCGCAAGTTCCATATATCCTAATCTCCATGCTTTTACCACAACAATATTCTCTCCAGAATGTCAAGTATTTCTTTCTTTTTCGTTGTTCTCTCCAGCTTTAGGATCATAGTCTCTATGGAGTACTTTTTATCGAGATGGGATGACTGCATCCCTCTATGCAAAGCAGATCTTATTATCAGCGATAGGAAGAAGACGAACATGGTGCCACGGATCGTAGACTCTTTGTGATCGCGCAGAGGGAAAAGATCGAGATCTGTCTTCAGCACGCGGAATGCCTTCTCTATCACATCCCTCTGTCTGTAGAGAGTCAGACAATCGGATGCGGAATACCCTCCCCTGTATACGAGAAGGAATCTCCCCATTCTGTTCTCTGCAGAGGAGATAGCATTGTCCTTTGCCTTCGTGATTATGCGTCCATCCTCAGTGCTATATGAAATATACCTGCCATAGGATCCTGCAATTCCCTCTATGGTTTTCCTGAGGCCTCTCCTTATTTGCAGATTCTCTATCTGCTCCCTCTTTTCTCTCAGCTTTCTGTGGAAATCTGACCGTTTTTCAGTTTCCCTCTTTGGATCATGATAGAAATAGCCTGTCAGATCCAGATCCTGGATCTGGAAGGATACCTTCTGGCAGAATATTGGATCACCCTCATACATCATCACATTATCCACTCTATCCACCGTTCTTGTTGTTCCGGAGAATATGCCCTTTATCTCCTTCCTCGCCAGAGATGCGGCGATTATGTATTTCATCTTGGAAATCAATCTAAGATTCTCCAGAGTGAAGAAATCGCGGTCCAGGATGATCTCCATCTCCCTGATGAAGGGTGAAAGGTACTCAATCGTCCGCTTCAATGTTACGATGTCAGGGATGCTTCCAGGATATAGCTCATAATACAGGGGAACGCTTCTCCTCTTCTCCATAAACATGGAGAAATTGATCTGCTCAAGATCCTGTTGGTCTTTGGCATGGCCGTACTCAAATACCGGAGCAATGGAATATGATGGTATTGATGTTATATCATACATCAGTGATGCTTCTGGATCCAGCTTCCTTATGAGATCACGAGAGAACCTTTGATAGAGATCGGATGAGCCGATCTTTTCCATGAGTTCGCTGTTCCTCTGTAAATGGCAAGTGAATTCTGTCCAATTATGGCAAACGAAAAGTATCCAGTTTTGGCAATCCAAAAATACCCAGTCTATCCTGCTGAACATAGGTGCAGCGGATTGCTTGAACAGGAGGGACGGTACATGATAAGGAGCTTGAAGGAACAGGGGGTATAGATCAGCGAAATCTCCAGAAGACTGGGGAAAAGCAGGTCAACAGTCAGGAGATATCTCAAGTCCGGAAAGGTGCCGCAATACCACAGGGATCCAGCAGGATCCATGATTAAACCATTTCTGCCGTTGGTGAGGGAGATGATAGACCGACACAATCTCTCTGCCGTCAGGATATATGAGGAGCTGAGGAAGAAAGGCTTTCAGGGATCATATTCACTTGTGAAGCAGTACAGCAGGCCAATGCGAAATGACAGGAAGGTCCTCGTAGTCTACAGGTACAAGACTGATCCGGGAAAGCAGTCTCAGGTGGACTTCGGAGAGTTCGAGTACATTGAGATCGACAGGAAAAGAAGGAAAGTTTATACTTTCAGCATGATCCTTGGATACTCAAGGATGAGGTATTCCGAATTCACCACTGACATCAGCACACGCAATGTGATCCGCATGCACCTCAATGCCTTCGGGCAAGTATAAGCTGTAGTACCCTAAGTTGTGACCATTGCACATACTGTTGCAGGATCCTAGTGTCAAATAAGGAGAATTAAGTCACTTCTGGAGTTACATTTAGATATATTTTTCATGAGTTAAGCTTTGAACCATAATGAATAACTGTGATCTACTAATAATGCATGTTGGTTTTATACACATGCAAAGAGTTTATAGTTAAATACGTAACACTTTAGTGTTTTGAAGTAAAATCTCCCATGAACATTGGATTTCACGCAACCGAAAGATCCATATATACTGAATTCATTATATTAATAGAATGATTGAACTCCTAGCAGAAACATCCCGTGACCAGAAGATCATAGATGCACTCATGAAAGCATCCAAATGGAAGGATAAAAAAATAGCGGATCTGGAGGAGAAACTGGAGATGGAGAGGAAGAAACCGGGGCAGAAGAAGGGGCATAAGGGTTTCTTCCGCAAATACCCTGAGAGGATAGACCAACTTGTTAAGGTGCCCATACACAGATGCCCAAACTGCTCTTCAATGCTGAGCAATGTGCAGGAGATCCGTGAACGTGCCATAGAGGATATATCCGTACCAAAACCTGTCGTTACAAAGTACAGGATTGAGAGAAGATACTGCAAATCGTGTAAAATCATGGTTGAATCCCCCGTAGATGATGCATTGCCCAATGCACGCCTGTCAATAAGGGCAATGCTTTCGCTTTCGGAATATTTTAATTTTAAAGTATAATACAAGTGTATGGAAAAAATTTTAATTACAGGAGGAAATGGATTTCTTGGATCATATTTAGCAAAAAAAAGTCTCTCCTCCGGTTTTGCAGTCACAGTAATTGATGATCTTTCAACATCTGAGAATATCCAGGTTCCAGATGAAGTAAATTTTATCACAGGAAAAGTTGAAGAATCGAACATAGATGAGAGATTTGATTTCATTGTGCATTTAGCAGCAAGGCCTTCACCTGAAGATTATATTTCGAATCCAGTTGAAACACTATTATCTAATTCAATTGGAACATTAAAAATGCTTGATATTGCTCGTAAGTACAATTCAAGATTACTCTACACGTCATCATCGGAAGTATATGGGGATGCTCAGATTATTCCCACTCCAGAGACCTATTTTGGATATGTTAATCCCAATGGCATTAGAAGTTGCTATGATGAAGGTAAGAGGTATTCAGAAGCCCTGATAATGGCATATCATAGAAAATTCAATTTAGATACTCGAATCCAGCGTCCATTTAATGTATATGGTCCTGGAATCCGGCCTGATGGGCAATATGGAAGAGTTATCCCAAGATTTTTACAGCAAGCAATCTCTGGGGATGATATTACTATACATGGTTTAGGCAAACAGACTAGGTCATTTCTCTACGTTTCAGATTGGGTCGAGGCAACATGGAAAATGATCATGAATGATGAAATATCCGGAGAAGTCATAAATATAGGTTCTGGGAAAGAGATTACAATAATTGATCTTGCAAAACTTATTATTGGAATTACTTCATCAAGTTCAAAAATTTCATATCTCGATGCTAGAACAGATGATCCATCCCGAAGATCAGCAGACATTTCCAAAGCAAGAAAATTATTAGATTGGAATCACAAGGTTGAACTCGAAAATGGTTTAGTAAACACTATGAAATGGATCAGGGAGTTGAAAGCGTGAAAATAGGCATAATCGGAATGGGTTATGTTGGACTCGTGACCGGTACTGTTCTGGCTAATCAAGGCAACCATGTGGTAGGTGTTGATATTGATACTGAAAAAGTAACAAAACTTCAAAACAATATAATGCCAATATATGAGCAAAAATTAGATAAATATATATCAGAGAATAAAAAGAGATTAGAATTTTCTACTGACTATGACTCATTAAAAGATAGAGAAGCAGTATTTATTTGCACCCCTACACCAACTAGAAATGGCAGGATTGACACATCATTTGTGGAGGAAAGTTGCAGAAATCTAAAAAAGGTAAATCAAACCTGCACGGTGATTATTAAAAGCACAGTTATTCCTGGCACAGCTAAGAGAATAATCAGCGAAACAAACATGAATGTTATTTCCAATCCGGAATTTACAAGGGAAGGAACAGCAATATCTGATACAGAAAAACCAGATAGAGTCGTAATTGGTGGATTAGATACTTCAATCGCAGAAAAAATATGGGCATTTACTGAATCTCCTATTATTACAACAACCAATGAAAATGCTGAACTCATTAAATATGCATCTAACGCATTCCTCGCAATGAAGATATCATTTATAAACGAAATTGCAAATCTATGCGAACGCATTCCTGAAGCAGATGTTGACATCATTGCTAGTGGAATGGGATATGATAGGCGAATATCTCCACATTTTCTTAAGGCAGGAATAGGCTATGGAGGTTCATGTTTTCCAAAAGATACCGAAGCGTTGTATGGTTTCGCTCAAGATAATGGTGTTCGCTTGCTACTAGTGGAAGCCACTATGGGAGTTAATAAAACCAGAGTTGAACACGCATTAAATATTATACAAAACGTCAGCAGGAATTTTAAAGTGAAAAAAATAGGTGTTCTGGGTATTGCGTTTAAGGATAATACTGATGATATAAGGGAAAGCAAAGCCATTGAAATAGTTAAATCTCTCGTAATAAAAGGGTATGAAGTATTTGTGTTTGATCCAAGTGTTCGAAACATCCCAATTGGCGTTACAATGTGTAAAACTATGAAGGAATGCATTGAGATGGCAGATGCCATAGTTATAGCAGGGGAGTGGGAGGAGTTTCGTTCACTCGAAAGTATGAAAATTTCAAAACCTATCATTGACCTGAAAAGGGTATTAGATAAGAACAAAGTGATAAATTACAGGGGTGTTGGAATATGGATAGAGTAAGAAAAGCAGTAATACCTGCTGCTGGAATAGGAAAAAGATTCTATCCTCTAACTAGAGCACAGCCAAAGGAGATGCTTCCCATTTTAGATAAGCCAGTCATCCATTATATTGTTCAGGAAGCAGTTAATTCTGGTTTGGACGATATGACGAATCTTGAATCTTCTATGGAAAGCCTTACGGAATCCCTTACATCAGTTGTGGCCCTCAAGCCTTTCTCAATCTCAGACCTGTTGACAACAACATAATTTTCTGGGTCTACAGATGGAAGTTTCGGCGCAGTCATATTTCCGTATTCAAGAAGGGCTATGCTTTGTGCATGACCTTTTTATTTTTACAGCAGATTCAATACACTATCCTTACACCAAGTGTCTGGTATAATTCGAAAACAGAAAAGAAAACAATGACAAAGGAGGACAAACTGAGCATTGAGAAATCTCTCACCGGAAACGTACGATCCAATCATCGCGTAGTATAATAAGGCTCCATGAACAAACCTATCGCTCCTAAAAGCTGTATAATTCAGAGTCTAATAATTTTCACACAGTCTCGATCATATCCCATGAAAACATCAGGAAATATGTTCCATCTCCCCTGAAGAAACGATGGAATCGTCCGGATATTTCTTGTATGATGAGCAGTCTGCACACATTGACAGTATTGAAAAATACAGGGCCCTTCTGAAGGAAACAAATAACGGTAATTTCGTTGAGGAGATACTTGACGACCCGGGGGAGGATGCGCTTACTAATTTCTTCATAAGGGCACTCTCAAGGTTCAGCATCCCTGAACGTGTGAGCATCACAACATACGGTACCACTACGATTCCGTACTGCAAACAGTATCGTCAGACCTCAATGCGCGAATAAACAGGCAGAGGTGCCTCTTCCACATTGAGAGGGATTCTGGCGCATAGGATCAGAGACGCAAAGATGGAAGAGCATCTGGACATGGCAAAGAGGCTGATCAGGTACATGTTTTTCTAGAATAAAACCAACCTGAAGAAGATCATGAAGAACAGGGATACGGTCGTGAAGCTCACCAAAGGCAATACCGGAAGGGAAATGTCGAAATATTCCTGTGCAAACTCAACAGTTTGTATGGTGATGACAGTATCATTGAATCATTCCTCACATTCGCCAGGAAGCACAGGAAAGAGGTTTTCCTGTATCTTGAGGATCCAAAGGTGGAGAAGACATCCAACAAGGCGGAACAGCATTTCTCCATCCAGTCATGGATGTTAAAGCATCGGCTCAAGACAAAAGAGGGATTGATAAGAACATCATACTGGTATCATCGGTACCTATCAACCGGATGTGACTATGTCAGCTATAGAAAAACTTAAATGAGGACTTACTTTTCTTTTTTACTTGTGGAGTCTAAAGATATGAATGGACATTATACAACTTCCCTGATTGTTGCCACCCATAATCGTGATATTATGCTCTCCGAGCTTTTGACATCAGTCAGCCACATGAATCCTAAACCAGATGAGGTCATAGTGTGTGACGACGGATCATTAAAACCAGTGAATCTGGAAAGTCTCGAAATAGGGTGCCCGATAAAATTAATTCGACAAGAAATCCCCACCGGTCCAGGGGGAGCCAGAAATCGGGCTGTGCACTTTAGCCGAGGTGAAATATTACTTTTCACAGATGACGATTGCATTGTATCGTCGACTTGGGGAGGAATTCTCGCTTATACTCTAGAGTCATTTGATGAAAGTGTTGCTGGAGTTGGAGGAAAAGTACTCGCTCGGGACACGAACCTAATAAGTCAATATTACGAATACCACAGGGTATTGGAACCGAGGCCACATAATGCCCGTGACCCTGGGGCAATTCCGTATCTTGTCACAGCAAATTGTGCGGTAAGACGTGATGCCTTTATGAAAGCGGGTGGCTTCGATACGCGACTACCAACGGCAGGTGGTGAAGATGCCGCTCTTTCTATGAGGATGATAAAGCTGGGATACAGCTTTCAATTTGTAAAGAACGCCATCGTATGGCACAGGTTTAGACCACAACTACAAGATTTTGTAAAGACATTTTACCGATATGGTTTAGGAGGGCGATATGTCGTGGATAGATATCTTCCTTGCTGATGGCGATCCTGACAAAATCTTTGGTGCAACCGCTCAACAGGCTCTTTCCACGACATTCAAATGGAAAGATATTATAACACTACAATTCCAGTATATGCGTGCAGGTTTCGCATTCAAGACAAGATTAGTATTTCTGATTCTGGACATATTGAGAAAAATCTCTTATGCTAAAGGATTCAAAGATGGCAAAAACTTTCCGTGGCCAGAGGAGGGATAAAAAAGTTGAGTCAAGATTATCCAACTACAGTTTTTTTGGAGTTAAGCAGGCCCTGCAACCTTAGGTGCAAACAGTGCTTGATCCATACATTTCAAAATCACAGCTACGAGTTGAGCCAAATGGAAAGAGCCAGTCTGATAGAGCAAGTTTCTCTTTGGAAAGCCAAGCCTCGAATAGTGTTGACGGGAGGAGAACTCTTTTTAGATAAGGAAAGACTTTACAATACTGCTATAATTGCGCGCAATCTATCAGTTCCTCTTACTATGAATACAAACGGCACCCTAATAAAAGAATCTGACATAAACAGGTTACCAACTTCAGGAATTCAAACTATAGTGGTATCAATTGACAGTGATTTAGAAAGTGTTCATGATGAATTGAGAGGAGTCAAAGGTACATTCAGACGTGCATCAAAGACCGTTAGGGAGTTAAGCAAAGCACGCGATATTTATGAGGCAGATTTTTCGATTTTGACTAGCACGATACTTGGATCACATAATATAGAACGGATCAATGAGATGGTGGACTACTTCCAGGGCATCGGGGCTGATTCTATGTTGTTCCAGGCAATTCAGCCAACATTCGGTGATGAATACAGGGCAGACTGGTGGAAAACTTCTAGCCTCTTTCCGAAAGATCAGAACCAGATCGATCGTGCAATAGATTTGCTTGAGCATCTAAAAAGAGATGGCCGCCCATTATTCCAAACAATCGAACAGTTAGAAGACATGCGTGATTATTTCCACAATCCTGACTTTTTATTTCCTTCACGTTGTGGGAGTGCTGATCGAAATCTTATGATTGAAAGCGATGGAAATGTCAGTCTTTGCTTTCATATGGATAGAATAGGTCTGCGTCCTATTGGAAATGTCAGAGTGTCCAGTTTGATCGATATCTATAATTCCAGCAATGCTGGTTTGGCCCGTGAAAAAATGCACAAATGCCTTCTTGGGTGTGGGACAATGATCTGCCATGCCCGTTGATCCATTTCCAATTTCAAAGGCAAAACGTGTTTTTAGATCTCCCAACTTACAAGCAGCTTATTTTGCATGGGAAGAAATCATACCAATTTTGGGTGAGAAGGATCGAATTCATATTTCTAATCTCTTAACTTGGTCCGTTGAAGTTTCTAGGAATTCAATAGGGTCATCGCGTGAGTTGTTTAGAAACGCATTAGGAATCAATGAAGATACCACAGATAAATGGATGTCTTGGTTAGGTGATGTCGGAATAGGTTACTTCATAGTTCATGGAATTCCATTCCTGCGAAATTCCATAGATTTAAGGATGACTAATTCTCCAGATCATCTTGTCGAGCTTTTCCTGAAATTAACAAACAGTAGTAGATTATCCGCTGAACTTGGAAACGAAAATGGATTTCAAAGAACTGTTTCGCCTCCCCAAGACGTTATTATTGAGATAACAAATAGCTGTAATTTTTCGTGTGTAATGTGCTCCATGCGAGGGGGAGGATTCAATGAAAATCGAACAATGCCGATTCAAATGTTTCAAGAAGTGTTGAAGATATTGGGAAAGTCCTTGAGGCGTTTAAGAATTAATGGATATGGTGAAACCAGCATAGTACCAAATCTATCTGAATATCTCGATATTGTCGATAGAATGTCCCCTTTCGTTCAAAAAGAAATCATAACAAATCTAAGCAGCGATATTTCTTTATACCTTGACCTCTGGAAAAGAGGTTACATACTGCTCGTAAGTTGGGATGGTGCCACCTCCCAAACAATGGAAAAAATCAGGCGTGGTTCCCATTTTAACAAGATGGTAGAAAAGCTACTGGTACTTGGAAACCAAGCTATAAGTCAGCCAGAAAGACTTGGTATTATTTTTACAGTACAGGAAAAGAACTTACACGAATTGATAGAAACTGTTAATTTGGCATCGAAATTAGGTGTTGGTCTTGTCATACTAAACATGGTAAACGAGGATTCTGGCTCACCATGGATGATTTCACGTTATGAAGAAATTACTGAGCTGTTCAAAGAAGCGTTAGCTGTTGCAGTCAGGAATGGGATTACTATAAGAATTCCAAATCAAATAAATGGAATTCCGGTGAAACTTTCTGAAGTAAACAAGACATCTGGCACTCACTGTAACCTACCTTGGCATGAAATACTTGTGCATTGGGATGGAGAACTCACCCCATGCAACATGTTCAATCCCACCTCATATGGGAGACTTTTCAACAAAGCATTGCCTGCATTGTCCGAAGATCGATTCAGTGAGATATGGAATGGCCCCAATGCTCGCTTGTTTAGGGATCTGATTAACACCGAAAGAACCCATCCTTATTGCAAGTATTGTTACTACCTTCACTCCAAATAGCTTGATTTGTGAATTTTTGTTTCCAGCATTTCAAAGATCAAATTCAGCAATGCCATTGAATGTTTTTGTCCTTTTTCATAGTATATGGCTGAGTATTAAATTGTCATAGGAAAACTGAAATGTTCATTTATGTTACCGTTCGATGCCTTTATCTTTGCGAAATTCCTCTTCTACCCTATATCTATCCCAACTACGAAACTATTCATTCGCCCAATACACTTTTTCTTTTTATTAATTTTTCACTCCAAGCTGCTTTTATGTCTGACTTGGGACTACCTTAGGAGGGCTTAGTACCCGGGAGAATTTATTATTCAGTCATATATACAAAATTATTAACCAGTTCAATCCACAATAACCATTCCTTTTCTATTGAGAAATTTTTCTCAAAAATTAAGCGTTTTTCAGATCATAATTCTTTGAATTAAATTATTACGATACCGCTCTATTATAGAATGAATAAGATACATGGTTTTACCTCATCCATAAAAGTATTCAGATAATGAAATATACCATTTCACATTTTGGGTAGCATGGGCGCGTGGCCAAGCATGGATATGGCAACAGCCTCCTAAGCTGTAGATCAGGGGTTCAAATCCCCTCGCGCCCGTACGTTCATTTCACTTCTTCCGTGTCTCATATCCCGGAACTTCCGAGGATTCCCATGAGCCGTCTATTCTGCGCGTGTAACCTGCTTCATAGTTGCGCATGAAATCGGATGCATCAATCATTGAATCGGATGGTATGATGGAACTCCATCCTCTCCCCCTCAAGAACAGTTCTCTCTGATCTGGATAATACACAAGGTCCTTGGACATGCGGGAACTATCAGGCCAGACCTCTATGTCAAGTATTCTCACGCCCTGCCCCCTGTCTGCAATTATCTGGCTGGTCAGATCGGGGCCTGCGGGTTTTGACACAAAATCACCTTTCCTTAGATGCCTTGTCCTGTTGTTCATCCTAAGAGTGGCCTCTCCATCCAGGACGATATAATATTCATCCAGGGAGGAATGGGAGTGCTGCCTTGCCGATACACCATTCTCTATGAGATTCTCCACTCTTGCAAAGACCCTGGTTGGGCCAAGCATGGGCATTAGGAATCTTTGGATGGATCTTTCACCTTCCTGAGGTGAAAACATCCTCTCAGTTTCGTCCAGTTCTTCGTCTGAGGTTGTGGAGGAAACTGGAAATGTCCACAAATCCTCTGACCTCTTCCCTCCCTCCTCAATGTACACATGATCAGCCCACATGGAGGCTATCCTGACGATCATTCCAAGGATGGGTTTTTCGAGATGTGATATTCTGACTTTCAGTTCTTGCTGCGAATTTTTCACGAGATTTCCGCTCACTCTGGAGAAAGAGTCCCACAGCCAGTTGGCAAAGGGATAATGTTCCATTCCGCGCGTCCCATTCTCAGTGTTGATGCCATCAGGATAAAAAAGTTCAAATGCGAGATCAACCCTTATGGAGGACTTTTTTTCCGCGGTTTCACTAAGTACAATATCCATTGCTGAAAAGTGAATGCCTTCATATTAGGGTTTCCATCAGAATTACACTGAAAATTTCTGTAAAAATTAACGATGCAATACATTCAGCAGGGAAGTATAGATCGGGGAGTCAACCCCCTTTCGCAATTATTCCATTCTTGGTGCCAGGAAGAATTTTACCTTCTTTTCCCCTTCTTTTTCCACATATTCAGGTTCTATTATGAGGGGATAGTCGTTGTTGAAGGAAAGCTTAAGTTTCTCTGCCGAGCCGGTGGATTTTATGATTCTCATCAGGTAGTCGGAGGGATAGCTGCTCTTTGATCCACCCCTTGATACAAGTTCCACACAGTTTTCCCTTTCAATGATGAGTTCAGCATCTTCTGAATCTGTTTTGGACGATATGACGAATCTTGAATCTTCTATGGAAAGCCTTACGGAATCCCTTACATCAGTTGTGGCCCTCAAGCCTTTCTCAATCTCAGACCTGTTGACAACAACATAATTTTCTGGGTTTACAGATGGAAGTTTCGGCGCAGTCATATTTCCGTATTCAAGAAGGGCTATGCTTTTACTGAGGTTTCCCATGGTGAACTTAAGTTTGCCGGGTGCATTCGCCACGCTTATGGTTTCACTGCTGCTGCCTAGCTTGAGCACATTCTTCACCCTTTCAAGTTCCAGTGGTATGTCTGTTTTCTCGCTTACATCATAATTTGCAAACACTGAATTTGAAACGAAGAGATCTGCCATTGCAACCCTTGCACTGTCTATGGCCCTCACATGAATTCCATCAGGCTCAAATTCAAACTTGGCCTCTCCAGTGATGGAATTTATAATGTCTATAATTTCCTTGAGAGTGCCGATGGTCGTAGTTACCTTCATGCATAGTAATACGTAAAGAGGCAATTAAACGTTTCCTAATATGATCATAGTATGTTACCAGAAAAGATCAAACAGT
>JAKAUD010000233.1 GCA_021827885.1 Thermoplasmata archaeon
CCGTGTAATGTGGCTTTTCACAAAACATCAGTATTTATATTTAGTGAAGAAATACTGTTATATGATAGAAATTATCCCCACTCAGGTATTGCCTACATTATATCATGCTGTTTCAGGATGTATCACATACAATAAGGCTGAGCCATTGGTATCTTCGCTCAGGATGATGTCCAACTTCGCTTCCTCGGGAACAGTTACACCATCCTCTACTACTATTTTTAGTGGCTCCGCCGTTTTAGGGGCTGTTGAACAAAAACTCGGCTATGCCGCCCCATACATTTCTTTTTTTTCGATTCCGCTCTCTTTGGTAGATTCTGTGCCCGAAATCCTAAGTGGTGGGATGAATGATAGCTTGGAAAAAATTGTGGATGGAATGATTCCAAGACTTCGGGACTTCCGTATAAAATTCCGCACTAAGTTTAATAGGATAAAGAAAAGAGTGGTATATGTGAGCAATCGGCTTATTTTACAGCAACTCCATCTCTTCCATCTATTCGTTAGCTCTCTCAAACGCAATGATTGATATGACGTACTTCAGCTTCTCTTCCAGCATGTTGACCAGGTCCTCCCCGGAACAGGTCTCATCGACGCACTTCCTGAGGACCGCGTAATTGATGTCGAACTGGTCCTTTCTTCCTGTTATGTATTCCTTCTCGAATTTGTTCATAGCAATCTTGTCCATTCAGCCTCTGAGAATTTGTCCTTCAGTATCCTGAGGAAATCATGGTAGTTTCTGCTGTTCCTGAAAGCATCCCCTATTATTTCTGCATCGTGCTCTCCCCTCTCCTTCCAGCCCTTGTTGTATCCCTCCTTTCTGGGATCCTGCTGCATTAAGGCAGCGCCTGTTGTATTTTCAAGTCGTCTCTGCATGGATCAGGTGAGAGGTAACAACCCATATTGCACTTGCCGGTGGAATTAAAAATGTAAAAATGAGATGTAATTCATATGATCACGCAATCCGCTGACATTAAGGTTCGATCTTCTTTAGTATATGCGGTTGATCAGCATTCATGGCTAAAAAAGAGATTGTGGATGTTACGCATGTATACGTAAGAGGGAATTCCTACAGGATAACTGTCCCAAGAAAAGTAGGGGAAGAGCTTGGGCTGGTTGATGGCAGCCTCCTGTCATTCGTGAGGGAGGATGGAAAGAGCTTCATTGAAAACCTCCTGACATACGGAGAGGAATGAGTTTCGGTAAAAGCAGGAATTCCTGAGGGCTTCAGTCCATTTTCTTCACGAATACCCTGCCGTCTTCCTCGTAAAATCCCACGATGTCTCCTTCCTTGACACCCAGTATTGCCTGAACTTTCTTTGGAAGGGTAAGTCTCAGGGGTGAATCCCATTTTGAAAGATGTGATACATCTTCCAATTGTTGCATTAATTAGTATTATTGATATAGATTAAAAAGTTCTTATTTTTGAAAGCTAGAGAATTATTATCATGTGGATATAAAAAAATTTATATTTCCGCAAGCGTAATGAATGCAAGCAATTTGGATAGCCATGACTTCTCAAAAATTACGGAGGGAGATCTATAAATAAAGGACCTGCAATCGCTCTCGCCGTTATTTTAGTCTCGGCTATAGTCATGTCGGGAGCATATTTTCTGTATTTCAATCCCACCACAAGCGGTAACTTCAAAATAAATACATTTACCGTAACAAATGACCCGTACATTAATGGCAGTTCCAATGTTCCAATTTTTAAGGTATCTGCTTATAGTTTGAAATCTGCCCATATCTCGCTTTACTATACTCCTGTTTCAAACGAATCACTGTATTTAACTTCCATTGCCTTTCAAGGCAACATAACCTTGATTTACCCAATTTCAGTGGAGCAAATGATAGAAGAGATGAACCTCTTTGGCAGCCCGGGTTACCATCATGTATACGCCAAGATATTCACAGGTACAAGCTCGGTCAAGCAGAGTAAACAAATTTTTACCTTTCCCCACTCCAGTCTTTCTGTTCAGTACAAGACCATCGACATAAACTATCCTGATAGCCTATATTTCAATTCAACAGGCTCTCTTCGGACAAGTGATTTCGGCGAATGGCTAACGATAAGCCATGGAAATCAACAGACGTTCAATGAAAGTGCGAATCAGACTACGTATGAATTTAACTTTCCAGGTAGTTATACCATCAGTGGGCATTTAGTCAATTATAACGGCTCTGAGTATACTACATCTGTCAGTGAAAATATCACAGTAAACAATAAGCCTGATGTCATCTCTATCTGGGCAAAGAACGTTAGTTACGATTCCCTTTTTGGTGATACTACCTTTAACCTATACTGGAATGTTTCTGGAGGCACTAATAATTCCGCTATTCCAAGTTCAGCTATGGCAATTTACAACAATGGAACCTATTATGGTCAATATTATTATTTTCAAGATGGACTAAGTAAGTCAACGGTAACACTCAGTGGTTCGGGCCAATTCAATGTATATGTGTCAGTAAATGATGGATTCTACAATGTTAGTTCACAAGAGATAACAGTTTATGGTTAAAGAAAAAGTTGTGGAAAAGAAGAACTCGAGAAATAAAGACATAACAAAAAGAATTATAGTTGGAGCAGTAGCCATATTCGTGGCATCTATCTTAATAGAACAATTGAGCTTGAGTTCATCTAATCCCATTAGACAGAACATTGCACTATCCCTCATACAGAATAGTAATGAAACCGTTAAATTCAGCGGTGACGTATTCACAGTACAACTTGGATCGCCCATTTCCAATACACTATCTGATTTTAATGAACTTGTTGTTAATTCTACAGGAGGTTACTACCTTCCAATGATACTGACTCAACTCACTGCTACAAGTAACGGCATTCCTATTTCAGTCGAGACTTATTCCAACCAGACCAATGCAAATTTGTTAAAGCCAGATTTTTACTCCTTTGGTAGAGATATTAACATCTTCAGCGCAACGACCACTCACTCACCATATATCAACTCGCTAAAAGCTCAGTATTACTCTGGATCACTAGACATATCTAATGGCCTGTTTAACCGCTCATTGACTGGTGAGATAGTAAGCGACGCTAATTATAATACTCAATTGAACAGCCCCATTCAAATAATCTCAAACGTAGTTAGCCCATACTATCTCGATATACACAATCAGTCATTGTCATCAGGAAATTCAATTTCAAGTCAGTATTTCACACTTAATCTATACACACCTACCGGGCAACAAGCAATCTTAAACTTAAATATCTCTAGTTTTCTATTTAGCGGGCTCTTCATATCGAATAATCAATATCTTGAGGGCAATGTTACATATGACCACTACATGAGCATTGACGATTTCACAACTTTATCACTAGGTTTCATCTCTTATGGAGTAAACATAGAGGTTCCTTACGATTACGTCAAACAACTTCAAATTACGTCATCTATAGTTCCTTTTTCGTCTTTTACAGCCAAATCTCTAAGGGAATATGTCACAAATAGTCAAGGTGAAACTAAATTCTTGCAAGGAACTCTAAATTTATCAACACCAGACATCCTAACATTATCAGAATCTGGTCATTACTTAAATGAATCTTCCAACCTGACTATAAGCTACTTTGTTCAAGCAAACGACGCTTTGGTATATGAAAATGGTAATTTCCTGTACTATGCAACTGATTTTAAATACAGCCCAGAATTTAGAAACTGGATGTCACTTACTGCTGGTGCGCTCATTGGGATAGGTTTAACGGAGTTTTCTGGTATTTCCCGGCACTATGATTAAGACCGCTCGGTGATGAAGAATTCACCAATACCCAAATCCCCATCTATTCCCTTTTTCCGTGTCATAAACTATAGTGGGCCTGTGGTGTTCAGTCACCAGGTTTGGTTCACCAAAAATCCCAATCATTTCAGGGTCTGTCATTGATAAATTCAGAAGGTAAGTTCCCTGGTGATTATCCAGTAAAGTCTTCAAATCAACAAAATCTTCCATTTTGAACTTGTACCTGTACTGATCGCCTCCCCTCAGATATGGTGGATCTAGATACAACAAAACATCAGGCCTGTTGTATCTCTTCATCAGGGATCTGAAATCCATGTTCTCAACAATCCACTTCTTCACCAAGAGAAAATCTTCGGTCCTTAATAGTGGAAGGTTGACCTTCTTGTAGTATCGCTTGAACGCCTTTCCTGCACCCGAGAATGAAAAGGCATGAAGATAAATGGTCTTGAAGCCAATGTCCATAACACTTCTCGGGCCTGATAACTTCAACTCCTGAAATATGACATCATGAGGAAATGCATTCCTCAACTTTCTTTCCAGCCGCATTCTTTTCCTGATATCCTAGAGAACCGTGAATGTCACATAGAGATCTTTATTGAGGTCATTGTAAACCTTCACCTTCTTCCATTCATCAGGTATATTCAGCAATACCTTACCTGACCACCCTAATACATTAACAACTACATCAAATTGGTCTAGATTTTTCTCGAGTATCTCAAGGATGTTTTTGATCTGATAGAATCTGCCGCCATAATAGGGAAAGGTGCTCTTCATATGATTGTCGACTGCACAATCATTTAATCTTTAAATGATTTCACTTTCAGCTTACTTTCCGTATGATTTGAAAGGCTTATCTTCGAATTATCTTTCTTTTTCCTGAATACCTATTTCCCCGCCTCCTGGAGTATTTTTAAATCCTCCTCGGTTGGCTCAATTATTCTTTGATCCACCACTGCATTCCACCCGATCAATAATTTCATGACGGTTTCCAGGTCACTCTTCCTGATAATTATGACACCACGCAACAGCTTCCGGTGAGGGATGCTGTCAAGCAATCCCTTCCTCCTGTACCTGTACTTCCCTGACCGTGTGCTTGTTTCCTGCCCGTAGAATCTCTTCACGAACTTCCCGAGATCGCTATTGTTCATCTTCTTCGGCAGATGGAATACGAGGATGCATGCCTCCATATGGGCAGTAATGCCCATACATTAATAAGCTCTTTGGTGTTACCCTTATCATGGATACCGATGATCTGCAGCTTCACACAATGATCGTAGGGGCATTGCCGGCGATCAACCACTTCATGGAGAGGCTGCACCTGAACGATATTCTGAAAAGCCGTCTTCCTGCCGGAAACGATCCGGATGCTTCTCAGTGCATTGGCATACTCATAAGGAACATACTCATATCAAGGGAGCCGCTGTACGGCATTGAGGAATGGATACCGGAATTCCCCGCTGAACTGCTTGACATATCCGGGGATAATGTAAGGCGCATTAACGATGATCGCATGGGAAGGTCGCTGGAAAGGCTTTTCGATGCTGACAGGTCATCCATCATGACAGAGATCGTTGTCCGTGCCGTGCAGGAATTTGATCTCTCAATGAAGAGGTTCCACAACGATTCCACATCCGTGGCATTGAGCGGTTTATACCGGACAGCGACGGGAAAGGACATGAGGATGAAGAAGACCGTGAACCTTACATTCGGCCACAGCAAGGATCACAGGAAGGATCTGAAGCAGCTTGTATGGATCCTCACCGTGACCGGTGATAGTTCAGTCCCCGTACATTAAAGTGCTGCTGATGACAACACAAACGATTCACCAACACACATTGAGACATGGGACTCTATTTTCAAGCTCACGGGAAGGCCCGATTTCATGTACGTTGCAGATTCAAAGCTCTGCACCGATGAAAACATGAGGCATATCCACGAAAAACATGGCAGGTTCATCACCGTGGTTCCTGCAACCCGGAAGGATCACAGCCTGTTCAGGGACTGGCTGCAGGATCATCCGGATCCATGGGAGGCCACAGTGCACGGAAGAAAGAGCGAAAGGGGCCAGGTATGGAAACTCATGGAATCGCCCATACAGCCATCGGATGGTTTCCGTATCATATGGGCATGGAGTTCACAGAAATCTGGGCATGACAGGGAGATCAGGAACGGAACGATGAACGCGTCCATCCTGAACCTTGAACGGCTGGAAACAAGGCTCAGATCCACAAGGTGCAGGCTCCACACCAGAGATGACGTGAATAAAGCGGCGGTAGATGCCACAGGAAAGGGTTCGAGAAGGTAGGGTTTCAGCATCACTGAAAGCGGCAGTGAGACCAGGAAACAGCTGTCCAGGGGCAGGCCGTCAAAATCAACGGAATACCGGATCGTCACGAAGAAGCTTTACCATGTTGAATGGAAGCCCATGGAAGACAACATAGATTTCGACGAAGCATGCGATGGCATATTCCCCCTTATAATCAATGACAGGAAACTGTCCATGAAAGATGTTCTTGCAATGTACAAATACCAACCCCATGTGGAGAAGAGGCATGAGCAGCTCAAATCCGTATACGGGGTTGCACCCGTCATGCTGAAGAACGTTGATCGGATAGAGGGCCTCCTGTTTGTCTATTTCCTTGCCCTTCTCATGGAGAGCCTGATGGAGCGTGAGATCAGGAATGGCATGAAGAGGGAGGGGAGGGATTCCATACGGATGTACCCGGAATCCCGGTCATGCGAATCCCCCACCACAGATCGTGTCCTGGGTGATTTCTCCATGGTCCAGATGAACTGGATCGAGTCAGGTGGGAAGATAGTGAAGAAATTCCTGCCAAAGCTCACACAGAGGCAGGAAGACCTGCTGGGACTGGCAGGCGTTCCAAACAGCGAGTATCAGAAGGACTGGAACATCGTTCCTGGCGTTTGAGAAATTCGAGGATATTGTTCCAGATTCATGCGGAAAGTAAGTTTCAGCAATAATAAATTATATTTAATTCTCCTAACTTTCATGCGGATCCCATAAAGATGATAGAGAAGCAGTCAGGATTTCTGAGACTGTTGCTATATTTGGATGAACATGGTGAACAATTTATAACAGAGATACTTGGCGGATCCGGCATACCTGTGCATCAACTCTATGCAAGCATTGAGATAGCCAAAAACTGGAAACTTGTTTCAACGAGGATTGATAAGTCAAGCTATCCAGATAGGAATTTGATTATGATTATGGAGAAGGAGAAAGAGGCAGAGGTGAAGTTGAGATATTTCTTGCAATCATTTCTAGATTAATTTGTTGCTAATTTATACCACAATAAAAAGTCAATCCATAGAAGTATTTTCTTGGCAATCTTTTAAATCAAAATTTCCGTTCATTGAATGAGAATAAATGCAAAGTAGCAACATAGTCAGTAACATCTGGAATATTGCAGAATTATTAAGGGGCGATTACAAGCAATCAGAATACGGCAGAATAGTCCTGCCATTCACTCTTCTCAGGCGTTTGGACTGCATGCTTGAACCCACAAAGGACAAAGTTCTCGAAGAATATATTAGGAGAAAGGATAGCGGAGTCCCTTTGGAGGCAGTCTTACTTGCAGCTGCAGACCTGAAATTTTATAACACATCACTCTGGAACTTTGCAAAGCTGAAGGGCGATCCGAATAACATTAGGCAGAACCTGCTGAATTACGTTGATGGATTCACAGAACAGATCAGGGACATTTTTGAAAGATTCAACTTTCAGCACCAGGTTGAGGACCTCGACAGAAAGAACCTGCTTTTCCTAGTGGTTTCAAGATTCGCGGAAATTGACATGGATCCGAAGGAACTTGACAGCATGGACATGTCTCTCTATTATGAGGAACTCATAAGGAGATTCTCTGAAATTTCAAACGAGACTGCCGGAGAGCACTTCACACCTAGAGAAGTAATCAGATTGATGGTAAATCTTCTCTTTACAAATGATGATGATGCATTGAGGAAACCTGGAGTCGTCAGAACGGTCTATGATCCAGCAGCGGGAACCGGAGGAATGCTATCCATCGCGGATGAAACCATCAAGGACCTCAATCCTGAAGCAAGGCTTGTATTATATGGACAGGAACTTAACGCAGAATCCTATGCTATATGCAAATCCGAGCTCCTCATAAAGGAGCAGGATCCAAGGAATATCATATTCGGGAATACACTTTCAGATGATGGCCATCATGGCAGGACTTTTGACTACATGCTTTCCAATCCACCGTTCGGGGTGGAGTGGAAGAAGATTGAAAGTGCCGTGAGGAAGGAATATGAGCAGAAGGGCTTCAATGGAAGATTTGGTGCGGGACTTCCAAGGATATCGGACGGCAGCCTTCTGTTCCTTTTGCATCTGCTATCAAAGATGAATCCTGTTGACAACGGCGGAAGCAGGATTGGCATAGTTTTCAACGGTTCGCCACTGTTCACAGGCGGAGCCGGGTCCGGTGAATCAGAGATACGCAAATGGATCATTGAGAATGACTGGCTGGAAGCAATAATCGGTCTGCCTACAGACATGTTTTACAACACAGGCATAGCAACATACATCTGGATCCTCTCAAACAGGAAAGAGGAGCAGAGGAAGGGCAAAATACAACTCATAGACGCGACACGGATGTACAAGAAGATGAGAAAATCTCTTGGTTCAAAAAGGAACGAACTCTCAGATGAGGATATTGATAACATCGTTAAGCTGTACGGCACCTTTGATGGTGGTGAAAAGAGCAAAATCTTTGACAATGATGATTTCGGTTATTCGACCATAACGGTTGAAAGGCCCCTCAGATTGAACTTTCAGGCTTCACCTGAAAGAATAGCTCGTCTCAGGGAGCAGCCTGAGTTCAAGAAAAATGAAAAGGAACTTGAGCATATAGAGAAGACTCTTGCTTCATTGGATCAAAATAGAATCTACAAGAACAGAGAAGAGTTTGCCAAGGACCTTGAGGATCAGTTTTTTAAGAAGGGAATACCCCTTGCAAACGGTACGGTGAAAGCCATCCTGCAGGCCTTATCTGAAAGAGACGAGACTACGGATATCTGCCTTGACAAGAAAGGTATGCTAGAACCTGATCTCGAACTGAGAGACAGGGAGAACGTACCCCTGAAAGAAGCCATTCAGGCATATTTTGAAAGAGAGGTTAAACCATTTGTGCCCGATGCTTTTGTAGATTTTTCTAAGACTAAAATTGGATATGAAATTCCATTCACCAGATATTTCTACAAATATGTGCCTCCGAGGCCTCTTGAAGAGATTGATGCTGATCTAAAGAAACTTGGGAAGGAAATAATAGACCTTCTGGGAGAGATCACGGAATGAAATATCAAAGGTATGCTAAATACAAGGATAGCAGTATTGAATGGATTGAGGAAATACCTGAACACTGGGATATAACAAGAGCAAGGTGGTTATTTAGAGAAATAAACGAGAGATCGACGAACGGTGATGAGACCTTGCTGTCAGTGTCAGAATATTATGGAGTAAAACCAAGGAAAGATGTTATCGATCCAGGTGATTTTATCACTAACGCTACTAGTCTTGAAGGTTATAAGAAATGTCAAAAAAATGATTTAGTTATGAATATTATGTTAGCTTGGAAGGGTGCATTGGGAATAACTGATTATGATGGAATAGTAAGCCCATCTTATAATGTCTATCGCCCACTGAAACCTAAAGACTCAAAATACCTTCATTACTTGTTCAGAACCAAAGTGTACGCCGACATTTTTAGGAACAATTCAACTGGCATAATAGATTCAAGACTAAGATTGTATCCAGATTCTTTTGCAAGTGTTAAAGTGATTCGCCCCCCATTGGAAGACCAAATTTCAATTTGCAAATTCTTAGATGTGCAACTGCGGAGAGTAGAAGGATTAACCATCGGTCATGAAAAGATGATCAGACTCCTCAAAGAAAAACGCCAGGCAATCATAACTCACGCTGTCACAAAAGGCCTTGATCCAAACGTACCTATGAAGGACAGCGGAATCGAATGGATTGGGGAGATACCGGAAGATTGGGGACTAAAGAGGTTAAAGGCTGTTTCAAAGATACAATTCAGTAATGTGGACAAACACATTTTTGACAATGAGATACCTGTGCTTCTTGTCAATTATACTGACGTATATAAAAATCAATTTATAACAAATGAAATGGAATTTATGGAAGCAACCGCAAACCCAAACGAGATTAAGAAATTTCAATTAGAGGTTGGAGATGTATTGGTGACCAAGGATTCCGAAACGCCAGATGATATAGCTATCCCTGCACTCGTCAAAAGCACATTCCCCAATCTGCTCTGTGGATACCACTTGGCTATGTTAAGGCCGAATAGGCCTTCTCTGGATAGTAATTATTTATTTTATTTGTATTCAGACAAAAAATTTAGAGGGAAGTATGAAAGTGAAGCAAATGGAATTACCCGCTTTGGTCTATCTCAGGAGTCATTCAGTGATACGTTCATTTGTTTACCAAGCATATCAGGACAAAAGGCCATCTCATTATTTTTAGAAGAACAAACTTCAAAAATAGATTATCTAATTTCAAAGCAACAACAAATGATTGAACTCCTACAAGAACACAAAACATCTCTTATAACTCAGGCAGTCACAGGTAAAATAGATGTTAGAGGATTAATCCAGGAGGTGAAGGAACCTGCCGGACAAACGCCATGAGGTCAATTTTGAGGATCACATCATTGGATATTTGTACAGCCACGGCTGGCTTATTGGTGAGTCCTCGCATTACGACAGGGAACTTGCACTGTACCCAGAAGATGTTTTCGGATGGCTTGGAGACACACAACCTGAGAAGCTCAATAGGAACCAGGATCTGAACGATGCCAATGAACAGAATGCACTCCTGAAACGAATGATCAAGGTAATGGACAGGGATGGCTCGCTCTCGGTCCTGAGGCATGGATTCAAGGATATTTCCAGACAATTCGACATGTGCCAGTTCAGGCCTTCTCAGACAATGAACGAAAAAATCCTTGATATGTACAACAAAGTTAGATTGAGGGCAGTCAGACAGTTACATTATTCTCTCAACAATAACGATTCCATTGATATCGTACTCTTTGTGAATGGGATTCCCATTGCAACCATGGAGCTCAAGTCAGATTTCACCCAAAGTGTTGAGGATGCAAAAGAAGAGTACAAGCAGCAGAGACTTCCAAAGGATCCCAAAACCAGGAAGGAAGAACCCCTGCTCGCATTCAGGAAGAAAGCAATTGTGCACTTCGCTGTGAGCACAGAGGAAGTATTCATGACAACTGAGCTCCAGGGCAAAGATACCGTATTCCTGCCATTCAACATGGGTAATGATGGAGGGAAGGGAAATCCACCTAACCCTGAAGGATATCCAGTGAGCTATCTCTGGGAACGCATCCTTCAGAAAGATACATTCCTGGAAATCATAGGAAAATATGTCCACCTGGAAAAGAAGGAACGGGCTTACCGTATCCTTGCTGAATCTAGAAAAGAAAAGATGATTTTCCCAAGATTCCACCAGTGGGACTGCGTAACCAAATTAATTGCTGCAACAAAGGATGAGGGCCCAGGACACCGGTATCTCATACAGCATTCAGCAGGCTCCGGGAAAACTAATTCAATCTCCTGGCTGACACACCAGCTTGCAAGCCTCCATGATGATGAAAACAGGAAGATCTTTGATTCGGTCATTGTCATAACTGACAGAAATGTGCTTGACAGGCAGCTGCAGGAATCCATATACGATTTTGAGCACAAGAGCGGTGTCATTTCTAGGATAACCGGTGAAAGAGCCTCAAAGTCATCCCAGCTCTCGGATGCACTTGCATCAGGCAAGCTGATCATTATCGTTACAATACAGACTTTCCCATTTGTGATGGAAGAAATCAGGTCAAAGGCATCCCTCAAGAACAGGAATTTTGCAATTGTGGCTGACGAGGCACATTCCTCTCAGACAGGCAGCATTGCAAGGAAGCTGAAACAAATACTGTCATCGGAACAGATTGACCGGATGGAATCGAACGGAGAGATAGAAGAAATTGATGTGGAAGATGTGCTAGCAGCCCAGGCCAGGGGCGGAGTATTCCCGCCAAATGTAAGCTATTATGCATTCACTGCGACACCAAAGGGAAAGACGCTTGAACTATTCGGCAGGACCCCTGACGAGAGTTCATTGGATTCTGATACGCGGGTACCATTCCACGTGTACACGATGGAACAGGCCATAGAGGAAGGGTTCATTCTTGATGTCCTGAAAAATTACACCCCATACAAGCTTGCATTCAGGCTTGCGCATAATGGAAGAGACCTGGATGAGAAGCAGGTCGATGAGGAAAAGGGCCTGAAATCTTTGATGCGATGGGTCCGGTTGCATCCATACAATATCTCCCAGAAGGTCCAGATAATTGTGGAGCACTTCCGGGAAAACGTAATGTGGCGCATTGACGGCATGGCAAAGGCAATGGTTGTCACTGGTTCCAGGAAAGAAGCTGCCAGATATAAAATAGCAATGGAGCACTACATCAAAGAGAAGAATTACAGGGATATCGGTGTCCTGGTTGCATTCTCCGGCGATGTTGTGGACCCAGAATCCGGCCCGGATCAATTCAATGAACACAACATGAATCCGGGTCTTCATGGCATGGATATAAGAGACGCTTTTGACACTGCAGAATACCAGGTCATTCTTGTTGCCAATAAGTTCCAGACAGGCTTTGATCAGCCATTGCTCATGGCAATGTATGTGGACAAGAAGCTCTACGGCATCACCGCAGTGCAGACGTTATCACGTTTGAACCGCACTTATCCGGGGAAGGAGACAACGTTCATTCTGGATTTCGTCAATGAACCATCAGATATTTTAGCGGCATTTTTACCGTATTACAAAAAGGCTGAACTGCTGATGCTGTCTGATCCAAACATCCTCAATGATCTTCAGGTAAAGCTAGATGCTTCCATCTTCTACTCAGAAAAGGAGGTTGATGATTTGGTATACGCATATATTGATCCCAGCTCAAAGCAGGCAAACCTTGCTGCAATCATAGATCCAATTGCCATAAGGATAAGGAAGGAAAGGACGCAGGCCAGGATCAGCGACAACCGATTGAGGCTAAAGGAGATTGAGATGTTCATAGGCGATATGAGGAAGTTCATCAGGGCGTACGATTTCCTGTCACAGATAGTGGATTACGGTGGTAGCGATCTTGAAAAGAGGAGCATATTCTACAGGTGCCTGATCCCAAAGCTTATCGGTGACAGGTTGGATGATGAAATAGATCTTTCAAAAGTCATCATGACCCACTATAACCTTTCCAAGCAGAAGAATCAGGATTTGAACCTTGGAAAGGCCGCGGAAGAGGGTGATGCACTAAGACCTGTAGCCTTCTCTGGTTCTGGTTCTCCACATGATCCTGAGAAAGTCTACCTCTCTGAGCTTATCAAGGAACTCAATGAACTTTTTGAAGGAGAACTCACGGATTCAGATGTGATCAATTATACAAACAGCATAAGGGACAAGGTCCTTGAATCACCAACACTTAGGAAACAGGCAATGGCAAATACCAAGGATAGGCTCATAATTAGCCCGGATTTTGAGAGAGAATTCACAAAGGCAGTGATAGGCCAGATGGGCATCAACCAGAAGATGTCTGAACAGATACTGAATGACCGGGAGAAGAGGCTGAGGTTTAGTTCACTTGTAATCGATATGATTTACAAGATGCTGAGGGGGCCTGATAAGAATTCAAGCTGATTTAGAATTTATCAAATAAAGTATATTGTTTAAGGAAATGCTTATCCTTTAGAAGAATTTCGTAATCTTAAGATAACCATAAGATTATTATTATCATCATTATTATCATCATTGCCACTAGGAGAGCGATCATTCACTCGTTAGGATAACTAATCGTTGTCTTGCCTAGCGGTTTTATCATATTTTTCTTATCACTCTATGATTTTCAACCCATGCGTTTTGCCGTTATTTCGATCGAATTTATTTTTTATTTTAAGGAAAATCTCTCCATCTGAATTCTCGAAATTCCTTTTCAATGCATAAGAAGTAAAATCAGCTATCTGTATTCCAATTGCGGTTTCTGATGGTGTGAAAAAAATGGTGTCGATTATTCTATTGAGTCTAACAAACTTCGTGCCCTGCTCCCTAAAGTACTCATAAGTATTCCGGACATTATTGTCAAACCCATCTGTACTTGCATCGGACACTATCATTCCTAGAGTCTTGTGCCTCTGAAGATATAAATGGAATCGATTGATAATCTCTTCAAGTGTAGTATTTACTAATGTGTTTGGGGGCCCATAACCTCTTTTTACATAAACTTCTTTGTTTATAACAACGCCAAACAAAGTGATGTGTGCCTGATGAATGAAATCTGCTAGTTCGGCTGCAAGACCTTTGTAGTCTATGGCATCAAAGGGAGGTCTCCCACTCATCAATTCCTTTGTATGAATTTCTGGGATATTGCCAGTCTTGAAATAAGTGCTTACAATCGACTTAAAATCCTCTGTGATATACTTCCAGTCCTTATAACTCATTGAGGCTCCTGAAAGAACATAATACCTAGTATTTCTCCCCTTGAACGGACCAGGATCACCGGAAGCATCAATGTATAAGAGCTGCATGAGGGATAATTCACAATAATCTAAATAAATGTGCCATTTGAGTTTAGGCTGGCGATCAAACAGTCTTTGCGGCGAAACTGCATTATCCAGAAACCTGACAGTTCATAAGAAATGTCAGGGGCAATGGGTGCGGTACCTGGAACAGATCCGGAAGCAGTGTTTTTCCCATATCAGATAGTCTGATTGCCCTTTCCTTCTGCTTTGCCTTTACCTTCAGCATGGGTCCTTTAGGAGGGTAAATGAACTTCCCGTCAACAGCAGGGAGGTGCATATCATCCCAGTGTTCGGATCCATCGCATCCCTTAGAGTTTCAAATTCAACAGGTCTGAGGATCCTCACCTGAAACTTCTCTGAAGATCTTACTATGGGTCTCAATGCTGCTGTTAAGATACCATCAAAACTTAACGCTTCGCATCGAGTTTTGACCCCATGAGATATGCACTTCTTTTAGCTATATATAAAGGACGTTAAGTTTTACTCAAAAAGTTAACATCAAATTAGCGGAATTTGTCAGAGACTTCTTGCATTCGCTATGCGGGAAAGCTTCAGTTATGGCATTCTATTTTCAGATACACTACTCTGCCATAGCCCGACTCTGAGAGTAAGG